>CAMTJB010000215.1 GCA_947072715.1 uncultured Fusobacteriaceae bacterium
GTAAAGAACGTTTCAATTCTTTCTTAGTGGGAAACGGAGCTGAAAACTTTGCTCAGAAAGAGGGGTTTGAAAGAAAAAATATGCTTACTCCAAGAGCAAAAAAAATGTATGAAAAAAAATTAGAAGAGATTAAAGAAAAGAATCTATCCCCTTACGACGGTCACGATACAGTCTGCGTTCTTGGTTTAGATTTTAATGGAACTATTACTGCTGGAACATCTACAAGTGGACTTTTCATGAAAAAATCTGGTAGAGTTGGAGATTCTCCATTATCTGGTTCAGGGTTTTATGCTGATTCTGAAATTGGTGCTGCTGCTGCTACTGGTCTTGGTGAAGATATAATGAAAGGGTGTTGCTCTTATGAAACTGTAAGGCTTATGGAAGAAGGTTTATCCCCTCAAGAGTCAGCTCAGAAAGTAGTATTTGATTTTTCAAAAAAACTTAAAAGAAAATATGGAAAAGTTGGTGCTATTTCTATAGTTGCTATAGATAAAAATGGTAACTGGGGTGTTGGAACAAACTGTGAATTCACATTTGTTGCTGGAAATAACACTTTGTCTGATAAAATTTATATAGCTAATCCAAATGATAATTCTGTTGACATTAAAGAAGTATCACAAGAATGGTTAACAGCTTATGAAGCAAGAATTAAAAAACCTCTTCATGATTTATAAAATAAAAAAATAAAATTTTAGGAGTGATTAAATGAAAAAAGTTATCTTATTATGTAGTTTTGGTATGTCTACAAGCCTTCTTGTAACAAAGATGAGAAAAGTTGCAGAAGAGCACAAACTTCCTGTTCAAATCGATGCATTTTCTTATTCAGAAGCAGATAAAATTGTAGAAAAGAATAAACCTGATTGTATATTATTAGGGCCGCAAATCAAGTATATGTTTGAAGAGATAAAAGGGAAATATGAGCCTTTAGGGATTCCAGTAGATATAATTGATACTGTTGACTATGGGTCTATGAATGGAGAGAAAGTTTTAAAACAAGTTGTAAGATTAATTAAAGGGAGATAATAACTATGAATAAAGTCATGAGTTCTTTAGAAAAAATATTAATGCCACTTGCAGAAAAAATTGGAAAAAATAAATATTTAATAGCCGTAAGAGATGGATTTTTAATCTCTTCGCCACTTCTAATAATAGGATCATTATTTCTTTTAATAGCTAATTTTCCTATTCCTGGTTGGCAAGATTTTTGGGCACAATTCTTTGGTCCTAACTGGGCTGATAATCTATCACATCCCGTTACAGCAACATTTGATGTTATGACTATATTAGCTGTCATTGGAATTGGATATAGTTATGGTAAACAGGAAGAGGTTGATGCAATTTCTGCTTCATCAGTTGCTCTTGTTGCTTTCTTTATTTTGACTCCTTTCATTATAAATTATACTCCGAAAGGAAGTGAAGATGTATATCTTGTAAAAGGAATTCCTTTAGTTTGGATGGGAACAAAGGGTGTTTTTGTTGGAATGATTACATCAATTCTATCTGTTAAACTTTTTGCTTCAATAGTTAAAAAAGGATGGGTTATAAAGATGCCTGAAGGTGTGCCACCTACAGTTGCAAAATCTTTTGCTGCAATTATCCCCTCTGGAATTGTTATTCTCGTTGTGTTTATTGTAAAATTAATTTTTGAAATGACAAGTTTTGGAGATGTACATACACTTATTTATCAGTTTCTTCAACAACCTCTTTTAAGAATTGGAAATACACTACCTGCAATGGTTATAGCTTATATCTTCCTTCACGTATTCTGGTTCTTTGGAATTAATGGTTCTAGTGTTGTTGGAGCAGTTTTCAATCCTATTTTAAAAGTACTATCTGCAGAAAATCTTGAAGCTTTTCAAAAGGGGTTACCTATGCCTAATATAATTACAGGACAGTTTCAAGATATGTTTGCAACATTTGGTGGTGCTGGAAGTACCCTTTCTCTTATTGTAGCAATGCTTATATTCTGCAAGAGTAAACGTATTAAGAATCTAGGGGGACTTTCTCTTTTACCTGGAGTATTTGGTATTAATGAACCTATTATCTACGGACTTCCTATGATGTTAAATCCATTAATGCTAATTCCATTTGCAATAATACCTACAATTAATATTATTATTTCATACTATGCTATGCTTTGGGGATTTGTTCCTTTTACAAATGGTGTACAAATTCCTTGGACAACTCCTATTCTATTTTCTGGTTTCTTAACAACTGGAATAAATGGAGCAATACTGCAACTATTACTTTTTATCCTAGGAATTTTTCTGTATATGCCTTTTATTAAGGTTATGGATAATCAATATTTAACTGAAGAAAAAAATGCTAAAGAAAACACTAAGGAAGATGATGATGACCTTTCTTTCGATTCACTTGAATTTTAATATTTAGGAGGAAAATAATGACTAAAATAATGATGATCCTTAACCAAATCCAAGCAGGATTAGGAGGAGAAGAAAATTGTAACATGGAACCTGGTGGAAAAAAAGGGCCTATGGGGCCTGGATTAATGATGGAACCCTTCCTCAAAAGTTCTAATTGTGAAATAATTGCTACTCTATATTGTGGTGATCAACTCTTTTTAGATAATAAAGAAGAGTTAACAAAAAAAATGGCTGCTATGTCAAAAAAAGTTAATCCCGATGTTATTATCTGTGGTCCAGCTTTTAATTATGAAAAATTTGGAGAGATGGCTGGCTATCTTGCAAAAGAGATTAAACTTCTCACAGATATACCAACACTTGCAGCAATGAGTGAAGAAAACATTGCAAAAGATAAGTATAAAAGCAGTATTTTTATTGTTAAAACTCCTAAAAAAGGTGGTATTGGTCTTAATGAATCACTAAATAAAATGGTAATCCTTGCCAAACATATTGCTAATAAAGAGGAGATTAAAAATCCTGAAGATTTTGGTTGTTTCTTATGATAACAGATTTACTTTCTCTTGAAGAGATAAAAATTTTAGAATATATAGATAATGATAAAGAAAATCT
>CAMTJB010000216.1 GCA_947072715.1 uncultured Fusobacteriaceae bacterium
ATTTTTCTACTAAAATTCCTGTTATTTTTCTTGAATTTAGATATACATCATTAGTCCATTTAAATGAAAGTAGCTGAGCCACACTCTCTTTATTATTTTTAACAAGAAAATTTTTAATCCCATTCAATACTGCAATCCCCATAACTAGTGGCATCTTAGTATATTCTAACATTTCCATTTTCTTTTTATCTTCAAGTATTATTGAGAATATTGCGGATCCCTCTTCTGATATCCACTTGTTTCCACGTCTACCTTTTCCATTAGTTTGAGTTTTTGTTATTACTAAATCTAAATTATGTTTAGGATTTAGATTTTTTAAGTATACGTTTGTTGAATCTATCTCATCAAATCTAAATATTCTTGTGTTCTCTGTCATAATTAGTCCTCATATCCATTTGGATTATTTTTATGCCAGTTCCATGCAGATTCAATTATTTTTTCAATTGTACTGTATTTAGGAATCCAATTTAACTCTTTCATAGCTTTTTCTGAACTTGCAACTAATCTTGCAGGATCTCCAGCTCTTCTTTCAGATACTTCTGCTGGGATACTATGCCCTGTAACTTTTCTAGCACACTCTATAACCTCTTTAACCGAAAAACCTTCCCCGTTTCCTAGGTTATAAACAGTACTTTCTCCACCATTAAAAAGTCTTTCTAATGCTTTTATATGAGCATCTGCTAAATCCATAACATGAACATAATCTCTAATGCATGTTCCATCTTCTGTTGGATAATCCTCTCCAAAAATTCCTATTTTTTCTCTTTTCCCTAAAGGTACTTGTAAGATTAATGGAATTAAATGAGTCTCAACTGCATGATCTTCACCAATTTTTCCACTTAAATGTGCTCCCGCTACATTAAAATATCTTAAAGCTGTATATTTTATGTCGTAAGCTTTTTCTGACCATTTCAACATTTTTTCTACAGCTAACTTTGTTTCTCCATAAGGATTAGTTGGCACAGTTTCATCAGTTTCTAATATAGGAATATTTTTAGGTTCACCATATGTTGCTGCAGTTGAAGAGAAAACGATTTTATTTACGTTATGCTTCTTCATTGCTTTTAAAAGGCAAGCTGATCCATAAACATTATTTTCATAATATTTTAAAGGGTCTACACAACTTTCTCCTACAAGAGAATCTGCTGCAAAATCTATTACCCCTTGGATTTCATTATTTTTAAATACTCTATCTAAAAACTCTTCATCTCTTAAATCACCTAAGAATAATTTTGCACTTGGATCAACTGCATCTACATGTCCTGTTTGTAAATTATCTAAAACTATAACTTCTTTTCCATTTTCTATTAATAATTTTGTAACATGACTACCTATATATCCTGCTCCACCACAAACTAATATTGCCATTTTTATCTCCTTAATATTTTAGTCTTATTTTTTAGGTACTATCCCTATACAATAAACTGGCCCTGTGTGAGATCCTGTTGTACTTCCAATTTCATATTTTTGTATAGTATCTACATTTTCAAAATTCAAAATTTCTGATTCAATTTTTTCGATTGATTGCTTCTCTTTTTCTGTTCCACCCCAACCTAACATTATATCAACTTTATTTTTTGAATTATCATTTTTTATAATTTTACCTAAAGCTTTTATTACTCCACTTTCCCCTAGATATTTTCCCTCAAAGTTAATTTCACCATCATTAATTTTTAACACAGATTTTAAATTTAGAATATCGCCTATAAAAGCTTTTCCTTTTCTTATTCTTCCGCCTCTCATTAAATAATTTAAATCATTAACAATAAAGTATAACTTTTCTTTATTTTGAATATATTCCAGTTCAGTTATAATCTCTTGAATAGATGCATTTTCTTTAGCTCTTTTTGCTATATATAACGTTTGATAAGCTAAGTTTACACTAGCTGTATTAGAATCTATTACAATTACATTCTCAGAGTTCTCTTCTAGCATCTCTTTTCCAACCTTTGCAGATTGTTGTGTTCCACTTAATTTCGAAGAAAGATGAATAGAAATTATCTTTTTATACCCTTTCTCAAATAAGTCTTCATACAGCTTTTTAAATTCTCCTGGTGATGGTTGAGATGTTTTGGGAATTACTCCATTCTCTGATATATTTTTCCAAAATAAAGATTTATCTAAATCAATACCATCTCTATAATATTTGTTTTCTTCTAATTTTATTTTTAATGGTATTATTGTTACATCTAAATTTTTTATTAATTCTCTTGTTAAATCTGAAGATGAGTCTGTAACTACAGCTATTTCAGGGATCTTCGAATCATTATTTCCTCTATTCATATAATAAGGTTGCTCTTTTTCAGACCCTTCTTCACTTTCTCTTTTAGCATTTTGTATAATAAAGTGATTTCTAACAATAGTATCCACTTTTACATTATCAAGTTCTCCGTATTTCAATCCAATTTCTAAAATTAATCCTGGATTATTTGTATGCATATAAGTCTTTACTTTTTTAGCTGTTTGTACACAAAATATTGAGTCTCCATATTCTGACAACTCTTTTTTATACTCAACAATATTCAGATCTTTAGATAGAATTATGAATTCTACTGAATACTTATTTTTAGAATCTTCTACTACAGTTTCTAGCCCTTGATTTTCTAATCTCTCTCTTCTATTTGCTTGAGATTTTACTATTCTTTCTAAATCTTTAAGCATTTCTGGATCTGTTACTGACTTTTCAAATCCTTCTAACATATAAAAGATTCCTTTTCCTCCTGCATCCACTACTCCAGCTTCCTTCAATTTTGGTAAAATATTAGGAGTTTCTTCAACAGCTTTTAGAGCTACATTTTTAACATGAACTAAAAATAAAATAAAATCATCTTCAGGTCCTTTATATTTTAAAGCTTCTTCTGCTACACTTTTTATAACTGTTAGCATTGTCCCCTCTACAGGTCCACTAACTGCACTATAAGCATTTTTACTAGCTAAATCAAAAGCTTTTGCTACATCAGGTATAGTTACTTCTTCTTTCCCTTTTATTC
>CAMTJB010000217.1 GCA_947072715.1 uncultured Fusobacteriaceae bacterium
CTATTTATGATGCTATTGGATTAAATATGAGAGAGTTACCAATGACTCCTGAGAAAATTCTTAGAGGACTTGGAAAAATAAAATAGATATAAAAAACTAGAAATATTAAAATATATAAAAAATAAAGAGATAATAAAAAAACCTAAAAAGTTAGAGTAAAATTAGTTAGCATTAGAGAAGATAAGTAGAAAAAATTCACTTATCTTCTCTTTTTGTTTTGTATTATTTTCGAATTAAAAAAACTTAAGTGGTGCAATGTCATCTTGATAAACTGTTATTGATGAATTTAATGAAAATATTAATAATAAATAGTAATTATAATTAATATTTTTACTATTTATTAATTGTATTTAAATGTTGACTTTTACAATGAAAAGGAGTATACTCCACGCAATCCTATAAATATAAAAGAAAATAAGTAAAATTATTTATAGAAAAAACTACAAGGAGGTGAGAAGTAATGTAGGATTTCTTATATCTGTTGAGTTTAAAATTTAAATACTATTTTAACTAACTAGATAAGATACAAAGGAGGAAATTATGTCAATTAATCAAGAACAAATGCTTCAAGCAATTTATGATACTTTATTTAGTGCTTTTACTAGCCCACCTGCTCAAGTAAAAGGAGAGGGAGCGAGTCAAGCAGAACAAACATATTTGACTTTAGAATGGCCTGGACAACAAATTGATATTTCACAGTTTGCAAACCCTTGGAGTCCTCAAAATACAAAAGGAAGTACAGAAGCAACAGAAAATTTATCATTTCTGGTTGATAAAATACAATCATTGAACCCAGTTGTTTCGCCAAACGGGGGAAATATATCAGATATATATAGTCTTGTGGTAAATGCACAGGTTACTCCCCCACCTATTAGTGAAGAAGAAAAAGCTTTATATGATGATGCAGTTGCTTTTCTTCAGGAGGATAAAACTGATTATGATGATTCAGGTAAACCGATAACAGTAAAAGGTGATTCTCAAATATACTCTAACTATAAACGTAAGAAAAAAGATTACGATAATGCAGTTGTTGCACTTATGTCAAATTACTTTCAATATGATATGAGTAAATCAGAAGATCAACGAAAGTGGTCATTTCTAGGACCAATATTTACAGATGCAGTAGACACAGCATGGAATGATTGGATAAATGCTCACAAGACAAAAGTTGAAGATAAATTAGCTGTACTATCACAGTCTTCAAACAATCAAGTAGGTATAGTTTTTAGCAATGCAAGAAGTCAGTTTAATATTTTGAAAAGAGCCAGTATTACAAATCCAGGTAAAAACTACTGGGCTTCATACGCTACACCAGGTAACTGGTTTTCACCATTAGCAGCGGAAGAGTGGACAGATGTCACTATTAATTCAGGAAGTTTACATACCAATGAACATTCTGATTACACAAAGATGAGTGCAGGTGGAAAAGCATCTTGGGGGCTTTGGTCAGCAGGAGGCAGTTTTTCAAAAGAAGATGAGCACCAATCAATGGATGAAACAACAACAGATTTAGCAGTAAGTTTTAAATTTGCACGTATTGATATTACAAGACCTTGGTTAAATACATTGCTATTTAATATAAATGGATGGAAATTAGGGGAAGCTTATAAAAGAAGTGGACTTTCAAACGGAACAAAAGATCAACCATTAAATACACCGTTTCCTCTACTAACTACTTCGTTTATTGCTGTTAGTGATCTTAAGATTACTGCGAATTGGGGACATAAAGATTCTTCTTTAATCACTAGTAAAATTAGTACAGAAGCATCTGCTGGATGGGGACCATTTGCAATTAGTGGTTCTTATGCACATGGAACATCAGATAAAACTTTTAATTCTAGTTTTGATGGAAAAACTATATCTAATAAAGGGTTACAAATAATAGGATGGGTAAATACTATTGTTCCTAATTGCCCACCAGAATAGTTTTTTAAAGAAATATTTTAATAGTTAAGGATTAATGTAGCTCAATCAAATGAGTGATTGAGCTATATTAATTAAAATTTACAGAAGCTTTTATCCAGTAGGAAGGTTACTTGAATTTAGGTTTTCTATAATATGAAATGTACTATTAAAAAATTGAATATATAAACAGGGAGGAATAAATGGAGTTCGATATTTCACAACCAGAAATTATAGAAGCAATTTATAAAACTATACTAGCAGCCTATACAAAGCCACCTATCCCTGGAATTCCTTCACCTAGTCAGAATAAAAAATTGTTTATTAATTATGTATGGCCAGGTAAATATTTAGATGAAGCAGCGTATCAAAATCCTTGGCTACCAAGTAATAAAAGTGGATCTCAACTGGCTACAGAGAACCTTTCTAATTTAGTTAATCCTATCCCTTTGTTGTCTAAACCGTATACTCTTTCAGGAAACGAGGTAGAGAAAGTATATAAGTTTATTTTGATGGCTTCTCCTATACAAATAACAGAAGGAAAGTCGAGAAGTGATAGTAGATCAAAAGGGAAGAAAAAATCTAGTAAAAATAAAATATATATAAAAGAAGATTATGATGATTTAAAGCTAAAAGAATTAGAAAGAAAGTATGCTAATGTTTGTGCCAATCTTGTGGTGAATCGCTTACAATATAACCTCTTAGACTCTGTTGAAAAAGATATTTGGGAAAAAAAAGCATTAAAATTTGAAGAAGCAGTTAAATCTGCATGGAATTTAATTAGAAAACATAAGCTTCAAAAATTACTCTGGAAGAGAAATATGAAAAAACATACACAAAAGCCTTTTATTGATGAAATAGATTTTATTAATACTTTAAAGGCTTTTGCTGTGGACAATCCAGTTAGTAATGCTCTAAATGAAGCAAATAAGGTTTTTGCGTCAACTGGTCTTTCAAGCATTATTAATCCTACTCTAATATATCATCCATCTTATGGAATGCCTGGAAATTTTGCTTTAAAAGAAAGTTCTAAAGATTGGCCTTTTGCACCAGCTATTCCTGTTAAAACTGAAGGCAACATT
>CAMTJB010000218.1 GCA_947072715.1 uncultured Fusobacteriaceae bacterium
TAATTATGTATGTAATAACTAAAAATAAAGAGGGGTGTTATAATGGATTTTTTAACTAGAAGAACGATAAGAAAATATAAGGATATACTTATTCCAGAAGATATTAAGAACAAAATATTAGAAGTTGCTTTAGTTTCTCCAAGTGCACGTAATAGAAGACCTTATGAATATATAACTGTAACAAATAAGGAAAAGTTAGAAGCTCTTTCTAAAACAAAAGCTTTAGGTGCTACAATGATTGAAAAAGCCCCTTTAGCTATTGTTGTGTTAGGAGATAAAAATTTATCCGATGCTTGGGCAGAAGATTGCTCTATAGCAATGACTATTATGCAATTAAAGGCTTGGGAGCTAGGGATTGGATCTTGCTGGATACAAATGAAAGGAAGAAAAGATGCTAATGGAATTTTATCTGAAGAGAGAATAAGAGATATTTTTGAAATACCAGAACAATATGGAGTTTTAGCTGTTTTAAGTTTAGGATACCCAGATGAAGAAAAACCAGCGTATACATCTAAAGATATGGATTTTTCAAAAATTCACTCTGAAAAGTTTTAAGTTTAATAAAAATAGAAATAAAAAAGAAGAGACTATATTTAATAAAAAATATAGTCTCTTCTTTTTATATTAAATTATATCATATTATAAAACTACTTCACTAAAGGGTAACTCTAAATCATGAGCAACGATTTTATCAACTAATTTACCATTTAAAATACTTAAACCATGGGCTAAATCAGGATATTTTTTACAGGCTTCAATAGCACCTAATTTAGAAATTTTTCTAGCATAATCTAAAGTAGCATTATTAAGTGCATACGTAGATGTTTTAGGAAATGCTCCAGGCATGTTAGCTACACAATAATGTAGAACATCATTAACAAAATAAATTGGATTTTCATGTGTTGTAGCTTTGGAAGTTTCAAAACATCCCCCTTGATCAATAGCTACATCTACAAGAACTGTTCCCTTCTCCATTCTCATAATCATATCTTTTGTAACAAGTTTAGGTGCTTTAGCTCCAGGTAAAAGTACACATCCGATAACTAAGTCAGCATTTATAACAGAGTCTTCAATATGAGATTTAGTAGAGTAAAGAGTATTTATTTTATTTCCATATATATCATCAAGATATCTTAGTTTTTCAATATCTATATCTAAAATAGTAACATCAGCATTTAGTCCTACAGCCATTTTTAAAGCGCTTTGACCAGATATTCCAGCTCCAATAATAACTACTTTTGCTCTTTCTGTTCCAGTAACCCCACCTAATAGTATACCTTTACCCCCATTATTTTTTTGCAGATATGTAGCTCCAACTTGTGTAGCCATTCTTCCTGCAACTTCAGACATTGGTAAAAGTAGAGGTAAAGTATTATTTTTTCCAGTAACAGTTTCATAAGCTATAAAAGTAGCGCCAGTTTTCATTAAACTTTCTGTTAAGTTTTTGTCTGCTGATAAATGTAGATAAGTATAAACTAGATGATCAGGTCTAAAAAGATTAATTTCTCTTGGTTGAGGCTCTTTAACTTTTATAATCATTTCGGACTTTGCAAAAACTTCTTCTAAAGAATCAAGGATTGTAGCTCCAGATTGAATATATTCATCATCGCTTATCCCTAGCCCTATAGCAGCATTTTTTTCAACGTATACAATGTTCCCGTCAGCAACTAGTTGAGCAACTCCATATGGTAACATCCCAACTCTATTTTCGTTATTTTTAATTTCTTTCGGTATTCCTATTTTCATAATTAAACCTCCGATAAAAAAAGATGATGTTCTGTTGAGAAGATTATATATATTTATATATGAAAAAGCAAGAAAAATATTCATTGAATGAATTCTTTGATATATAATTATTTATAAAATTAATGTTCGAGGGAACAACCAACAAAATTATAATAATATATTATAATTAAAAATTATTATATAAAAAAAGATAGAGATATAGTAAACTATGAATAGTTATAAAGAACTAAAGTAAAGAAGATTGATTTAAATAAATAAAAGATTAGTAAAAGGTTAATCTAGATAATCTAAGTAGATAAAAAAGGAGAAAATTATGAACTATAATATGCCGTTATATAGACCACCAAGTGAAGCTTACAGTTTAATTATACAGGTAACATTAGGATGTTCCCATAATAAATGTACGTTTTGTGATATGTATAAAATGAAAAAATTTATAATTAAGCCTATAGAGGTAATAAAAAAAGAAATTGACTATTTTAGAGAGGTAACACAAGAGGCTCCAAGAATATTCTTAGCAGATGGAGATGCTCTTATAATTAAATTTGAAATGCTAAAAGAGATAATTACATATATAAAAGAAAAATTTCCAGAGTGTAATAGAATATCAATGTATGGATCTCCAAAGTCTATACTTTTAAAGAGTATTGAAGAGTTAAAAGAATTAAAAGAATTGGGAGTATTTTTAATTTATTTAGGGCTAGAAAGTGGAGATAATGAAGTACTAAAAAAAGTTAATAAAGGTGTAAATGCAGAAGATATTGTTGAAGCAGGTCTTAAAGTAAAGGAAGCAAAAATAAAACTTTCAGTTACAGCTATTGCAGGTTTGGGAGGGAAAGAGTGCTCAGAGCAACACGCCCTTAATACTGGAAAAATAATTAGTAAAATAGCACCTGAATATTTCAGTATACTAAGCTTAATGTATAGCAAAAATACTGAGTTATATGAAGAGATAAGAGACTCTAAATTTACACCTCTTAAAAATTTTGAAATACTAGAAGAGATAAAAAAAATAATTCAAAATATAGATGCAACTTCTAATATAATTTTTAGAAGTAACCACGCTTCAAACTATGTTAGTTTAGAGGGTAATCTTCCTAAAGATAAAGAAAAGTTAATGAAAGAGATAGAGTTATCTTTAAAAAATAAATATTTAACTTCAGAAGATATGAGAGCTTTATAAAAAATTAATTTTATTGATGTGAATGAGAATATATTGTATAATAT
>CAMTJB010000219.1 GCA_947072715.1 uncultured Fusobacteriaceae bacterium
GAAATAGTATATATACTTAATGAAAACTTTAAATCTTTAAAATTAAAGAGCTGAATAATTAAAATTATTCAGCTCTTTTTATCTTCTTATTTATTATTTCTTATTTATTTTTTGAGTATTCAAAAGCTGAATCTCCAGCTATTCTTCCAAAAACGATAATATCTGAAAGTGCATTTCCACCTAATCTGTTTGCTCCGTGAATTCCTCCAGTTACTTCTCCTGCTGCAAATAATCCTGGAACTACAATTCCATCATTATTATAAACCTCAGTCTTTTCATTTATTTTAATTCCACCCATTGTATGGTGAACTGCTGGTGCAATCTCTACTGCATAAAAAGGTCCAGTCTCTACTTTTCTTATTAAACTTCCTCTATTAAACTCTCCATCTTTCCCTTCAGCTACATAGTTGTTATATTTTGCTAAAGAAGCACTTAAGTTTTCTTTTGAAATATTTAAATTTTTAGCTAACTCTTCTGAACTTTTTCCTTCTACAATAATTCCCATTTTAATATATTGTTCAAT
This sequence comes from uncultured Fusobacteriaceae bacterium, assembly GCA_947072715.1. The sequence continues at coordinate 524 of CAMTJB010000219.1, forward strand.
AGCTTTTAAACTCTCTCTAACTCCTTGATCAAATACTAAGAATGCTGTTTTTCCTTCCTGCTCTAATATAGCTTTAGAAACAACATCTCTTGTCTCAAGTTCATTAATAAATCTTTTTCCATCTCTATTAATTAAGATTGCTCCATTTCCTCTAACTGCTTCTGTAATCATAGTTTTGTTAGATGGTACAACTGTGGGATGAGTTTGAATCTCTTTCATATCTACTAAAGCTACGTTATACTTCTCAACAAGCTCTATTGCGTCTCCTGTAGCACCTGGATGATTAGTTGATACAAAACCTTTTAAGTTTGGATTTAAAGTTGAAAATAGTTTTGAATTATTTCCAAATCCACCTGTTGCTAAAATAACAGCTTTTGCCTCAATCTTATATTTTTTACCATTTGTCTCAGCTACTATTCCATCAATTTTTCCATTACTAGATGAAATTGAATCTGCTGTAGTCATAACTCTTATATCTACACCTAGTGATTCAGCTCTTTTAGCAAGAGACTCTACCATGTCTGGTCCTACTTTTCCTCCACCTTGTGGTCTGTGAGCACGATCTTCACTAGCTCCTCCAAGTCTTCCTACATCTTTTAAATCTGCACCTCTATCTACAAGCCATTCAACTGCTTCAGCAGATTTATTAACAAGTACTTTAACTAAATTTGGATTATTTATATTTTTTCCGCCTTTCATAGTATCGTTATAGAAAAGCTCATTACTATCTTTATTTTTTTGGAACTTAGATTCTGAAGCATTTAGTCCACCTGTTGCATAATTAGTATTTCCACCAAGAATAGGCATTTTTTCAACTAAAATTACTTTAGCTCCTCTCTCTTTAGCTTCAATAGCAGCAGCAAGACCTGCTCCACCTCCACCTATAACTACAACATCTGTTATTTCATCTTTTATCTCTTTAACTGAAACTGATTTTTCTCTCTTTTTTAATTTTGCTCCACTTGCCTGAACAGCCATAGCTACAGCACCTTTTAATGCGTTACTTGAATATGTAGCACCTGCTACTTCATTTACTTCTACACTTTGTGTTTCTTTAATAGTTTTTATTAAATTAACAAAAGCTGTTTCAGCTATTTTTGGAGTATCTGAATGTTCAATAACTTGAATATCTTTAATTTTATTATCTTTAATAGATACTGCTACTTTTACATCTCCTAAAAACCCTTTTGAATGTCCCTCATATACCTTTGGTGATGTAAAGAAAAAATACCCACCTAAAATAATAAGTAGTCCAACAAATAACTTTAATCTTGTTTCAATTCTCATGATTTGTGTCTCCCCCATGTCATTTTATATTATAAATCAAACTTTCTTTCTATTATAAGGCATACTCTCCACCTTTTAATGCGTTACTTGAATATGTAGCACCTGCTACTTCATTTACTTCTACACTTTGTGTTTCTTTAATAGTTTTTATTAAATTAACAAAAGCTGTTTCAGCTATTTTTGGAGTATCTGAATGTTCAATAACTTGAATATCTTTAATTTTATTATCTTTAATAGATACTGCTACTTTTACATCTCCTAAAAACCCTTTTGAATGTCCCTCATATACCTTTGGTGATGTAAAGAAAAAATACCCACCTAAAATAATAAGTAGTCCAACAAATAACTTTAATCTTGTTTCAATTCTCATGATTTGTGTCTCCCCCATGTCATTTTATATTATAAATCAAACTTTCTTTCTATTATAAGGCATACTCTCCACTATTTTTAGTAAAAATATGCACTTTATTATACTACATTATTTAAAAAAAATATAGTAAATAAATTTAATACATAAAGATTTTTTATAAAAAAAAAGGTCGTTCCTTAAGAGAATCAGATATATGATACTCTTTTAGAACTCCCTTTTTTTAATTCTTAACTCTTATTGTTATTTAGATTATAAAGATACTTCCCCTTTATCATCCCAACACTCTATTCCTTTTGAATCTGAAAGAACATTTTTTGTAAATACTGGATTCTTTCCTTTTTTTCTTTCCTCTAAATAGTGATGAATAGCTTCTATAGCTGGCTTTCTTAAAACACAAATAGCATAAATATTAAATAGTGCCATAAATGCCATGAATAAGTCTGCCATTGCCCATACGAATGGAGCATCCTTTACAGATCCCCAGAAAACCATTCCTAGTGCAAGTATTTTAAAAGGCTTCTCTAAAAACTTCTTTTCTGTATAAGCTATGTTAACTACTCCATAGAAATAGTTTCCTATTACAGATGAGAATGCAAATAAGAAGATACAAATCATAAGGAATATTTTTCCAAAAGCTCCAAGTTCATGAGTCATAGCAAATTGAGTAAGCTCAATTCCTTTATATCCTGCTGTTCCTAGAACACCTGAGAATAAAATAATAAAAGCTGTTGCTGAACATATTGCTAAAGTTGTTACATAAACTCCTAAAGTTTGTACTA
>CAMTJB010000220.1 GCA_947072715.1 uncultured Fusobacteriaceae bacterium
CTTTGTGCGCTTGCTTGCATTGCTACCGTTTTCTTTATAATTATATATATCCCTTTATAATTTTAGAGATTAAAAGAATTAAAGATTGAGAATTAAAGTAATTAGATGATTTTAAGAGAAGGAGTCTCTTATTTTTAGTTTTGGATTACTAGGTAAAAAAATATTAGTTGGCGCCAAAATTTTTTTGAGAATAGAATAGTAAAGAACAGAATGTTGAGGAATAAAATATAAATATTAAATGATAAACAAATTTTATTTTGTTTAATTATTTTTTTTATAAAATATGATATAATTAAGAAATAATGAGTCTTTTAAAAATAAAGTTCAAAAAAAAGAAATATAAAAAAAAATTTTAATGGAGGATTAATGAAATTATCAAGTTATTTAACCGCACAATATGTTGTATTAGATGCAGATGCTAATACGATTGAAGGAGTAATAGAACAAGCTGTAGATAAGTTTGCTCTTAAAAATGAAAAAATAAGGCAAGATGCAGAAGGAATAAAAAAAGCTCTTTTAGAAAGAGAGCACAAGATGTCTACAGCAATTGGATCAGGAATTGCTATTCCTCATGCAAGAATTGAAGAATTTCGTGATTTTATTGCAGGAATCGCTATTTTAAAAAATCCAATAATGATGCCTTTAGCAGATACTGGAGAAGAAGACGAAGTTAAGATTGTAGTATTTATGATATCTGATTCAATAAATAACGCTCTTATTTTAAGTGTAATGAGTGATTTTGTTAAATTAGCAAAAAGTAATCCAGAGTTAGTTAAGGATTTAAAAGAGTCTACAAGAGCAGCTCAGGTATTAAGATTACTTGATAAAACAAATATAGAGCTAAGTCATGACTTAGTAGCTGAAGATGTAATGCAAGAAGATATAATGATAATAAAACCTGAAAGGACTTTAGAAGAAGTTGAAGATATTTTACTTTCTCAAAATGCTAGTGGACTTCCAGTTGTAAATCAATATGGAGATTTTTTAGGAGAGATTTCAGAGAAAGAATTAATTGGTTATGGAATGCCTCAGTACCCAGAATTTGAAGATATGGATTTTGTAACAGTTGGAAAACCATTTAAAGAGTACTGCAAAGATAAGAAAGTAGTAAAAGCTGGAGACATTTGCAAGATAGATGAAAAAACAGTAATTGAAAGAGAAACTTCTATTATGGAAATCTGCTTCTTAATAGCTAATAAAGGGTTAAGAAGGTTGTATGTAGTTGAAAATAATAAATACGTAGGGATGATAAATAGTTTTGAAATCTTAAAAAAATTACAAAAATATAACTAGATATAATTTAATAGAATAGAATATAGGGGGAGTAAAGTGCATTATAAGGTTTTAATAGGTATACTTATTTTTGTGGTTACATTTTATTATATAATAAGAGATAAATATCCTAAACCTCTAGTAGCAATGCTAGGTGGTGGAATGATGGTTATTCTGAGAATTATTGATGAACATGAAGCATTACATGCTGTAGGTGAAAATTTAGAGATCCTATTCTTACTAATGGGTCTTATGATGATAGTTGAAATCATGGCAGAAAGTGGAATGTTCCAATGGCTAGCTATAAAGGTTGCTCAACTTTCAAGAGGAGAGCCAATGAAGATATTAATATCTTTATCAATAGTAACAGCTGTTGGATCGGCTTTTTTAGATAATGTAACAACAATTTTATTAATTGTACCAGTGGCAATACTTTTAGCTAGACAATTAGAATTAGATCCTTTTCCATTTATTATGATGCAAATATTTGCAGCTAATATAGGTGGAGCAGCTACTTTAATAGGAGATCCTCCGAACTTAGTTGTAGGAGCAGCTTCAAAATTAGGGTTTAATGATTTCCTAGTAAATTTAGCACCTCTTGCAATACTTAATATGCTTGTTTTAATAGTAACAGCATTTTTTTACTATAAGAAAGATCTTCAAGTATCTAACCAGTTAAGAGCTTCTGTAATGGAGTTAGATGCTTCTAAAGCAATAAAGAATGAAAAGTTATTAAAGGCATCGGCATTTGTTTTTGCAATAGTTTTAATAGGGTTCTTAACAAATGCTATAACGCATTTAGGGTTGGCAATTATAGCTATAACAGGTTCAGCAATCTTAATATTAGTGACAGAACAGCACCCTGAACATATATTTAAAAAGATAGAGTGGGAAACTTTATTCTTCTTTGGTGGATTATTTGTTTTGGTAAATGGAATTGAAAAACTTGGTGTAATGGAGGAGTTAGCTAGATTTATATTAAGAGTGACTTCTGGAGATAAAGGTTTAACAACGCAGTTTATCTTAATTGTTTCAACACTTTTAACACCGGTAATAGGTGCAGTACCTTTTGCTCTATCTTTTGTAAAAGTTGTTCACCAATTAATACCTAATTTTTCAGGAGATACAACACCTTTCTGGTGGGCCCTTTCTTTAGGAGCTTGTTTAGGTGGAAATATGACACTTTTAGGTTCAGCTTGTAATATCGTTGGAGCTTCTATTGCTAAAAAATCAGGAGTAGATATAACTTTCAATAGATTCTTAAAATATGGTGTAGTTGTAGTAGCTCAGTCAACAATTTTAAGTATACTATATATTTATTTTAGATTCTAAAAAGAAAATAAGTAGTAAAAAGTAAATATTAAATAAATATTAAATATAATTAAATATAATTAAATATAATTAAATATAATTAAATATAATTGAAAACATTAAAAATAATTAAAAATAAAAAAGGGATTAGGTTAAAAAACCTAATCCCTTTTGACATTATTATGTTTATAATAAACAATAAATATAATAATCACTTTTTAGAAGAATATCTTATTAGATATTGTATTGTTTGATCATGTGATTGATTCTTGCAATAGTTCTATCTCTACCGATAATGAATAGGATATTGAATAAATCTACACCTTTTGGAAGACCAGTTAAAACTGCTCTTAATGGCATATAAACTTTTC
>CAMTJB010000221.1 GCA_947072715.1 uncultured Fusobacteriaceae bacterium
ATTTATATATGGTTTTAAAAATTTTAATTCTATATCCCTTCTCATTTTTATTGCAACTGCATCTGGTTCATGCAAAGCTTCAATTATTTCTGGATATATATATTCCGATTGAACTTCATCCTTATTCAAAGAGATTATTACTCTCTCTTTAAACTCCTGCAAATAGTATTCTTTCTCTAACTGCTTTTTCATAAAATTATTTCTAACTTCTTCTTGTTTAGATTCAATACTAGTCACTATTCCCCCAATTTTTTCATTATTTTAATACTAAAATTTTTATATTCTATATACTATATATGAACATCATTATATCACAACCATTTCTTTTTTTCCAAGTATTTTTAGCATAAAATCAGCATAATCTACTTTATCTTAGTAAGATGTTGAAAGTCCTAAAATAGTTTTTTCCTTTTCCTGTTTACGGTAATTTTTTTTTGATTAATTTTAATATTTTATTTCTCAAAATAATGATATAATTAAAATAAAATTCTTTAATAAAAAGGTGATTTTATGCATAAAATAAAATTTTTTTTACTAACTCTTTTCATAGCAACAAACATTTTTGCCAATACTATTTCTGTTAAAGGTATTCTAAAGCTTGAGGATACTAATTTAGGAGCGGTTAAAATTAATTTTATAAATAGTCAGAACAAGACTTTTTCAACTGAAAGTAATATCTACGGTGATTTTAAAATTGAACTACAAAATGCAAAATATAGAATTGAAATAGGAAATTACGGTTATGTTTTGAATAAAGAAAATGATATTATTTACGATTTTTCAGATAAAAATAAAGAGAATTTTATCACTTTAAATGTCTCTGAAAAGACCTCAGTAGTTTCTGGAAAAGTTATTAATAGTAGTTTTGATCCTATTGCTAACTCAAAAGTTTCTCTTAAGGTTAATAATAATAAATTCGAAAAATGGACAGACCAATCCGGGAATTTTAGTTTTGTTATTCCCTCTGGTATTTTCATACTAACCGCTGAGTATGAAGGATTCTTGTCTCAAAGTGTTGTTAAAAATATTCCTAAAGCCTCATCTATAAATAATATAACCGTGGTCTTAAACCCTTTACAATATGTCATATCAGGAGTTATAACTGATGGTGTTAGATCTCTTTCTAATATTGACGTATCTCTATTTTCGGAAGAGGGCGATTTAATTACAACTGTAACATCTTCGGAAAATGGTTATTATGAATTTCTATCATTAAATAGTTCTAATAAATATTACTTTGTTATTAATAATAAAAATTATAATAAATACAGTTCTGAAAGTATGATTTTGAAAAGCAATATAACAAATAGAACTGTTATTTTGACTCCTTCTAATAATTCAAAAAAAGATGATATTAGTGTAGAAGTCTCTACTTCTGAGGTTTCTGCTCCTGCAGTAAATTCAGAAGAATAAAATATAGATATGAGTATAAAAAGGTGGTAATTATAGAGATATAACTGGCACCTTTTTATTTGTATTTTATTAAATTTTAATTAGGTACAATAATTTACATAACTTTATACTGGGTATTCTTTTCTATTATAATTTATAGAAAGCTTTATAAGTTCTATAAGTTTCATAAACATCTAATTTAGATGCTAATTCAAATGGAGCATGCATAGATAACAATGCTGGACCTACATCTATTGTTTTTATCCCTTTTTGAGCTAAGAACATTGCAACTGTCCCTCCTCCACCTTCATCAACTTTTCCTAACTCTCCTGTTTGCCACTTAATACCTTCTTTATTTAGCATAGATCTGATTTCAGCAACATATTCTGCATCTGCATCATTAGTTCCTGACTTTCCTCTTGATCCTGTATATTTAGTAACTACTATTCCATAACCAATCGATGCTGCGTTTTGAGCCTCATGAACTGAACTGAATATAGGGTCTATCGCCGCATTTACATCTGACGATAGAGCTCTTGAATTCCACAAACATTTTCTTAAATCTAAATCTGAATAGTTCCCTTTTAATTTAGAGATAATATCCCCTGTAAAATACTCAAGGTAATCAGATTGAAGACCTGTAGATCCGTTAGATCCAGTTTCTTCTTTGTCTGCTAAAAAGCAAATTGCTGTATTTTTAGGGGTTGTATCTAACTCCAAAATAGCTTTCATAGATGTATATCCACAAATTCTATCATCTTGACCATAGGCACCTACTACACCTCTATCAAAACCTACATCTCTAGCTTTTCCAGCTGGAACTAATTGAATTTCTGCAGAAATAAAGTCCTCTTCTACTATTCCATAAGTCTCGTTTAATTTTTGCATTACATTATATTTTACTAACTCTTTTACTTCTTTATCTAAAGTTGTCGACGGAATAGTTCCAACTAATATTTGAAGCTCTTCCCCTTTTAAAACTTCAGGAGCTTTTCTTTCAGCTTGTGATTTTCCCCATAAATGTGGTAATAAATCTGGTATTGTAAATATAGGCTCTCCATCTTTTTCCCCTATAGTTATCTCTACTTTTTTCCCACTTTCAAGTATTACAATCCCGTGCATTGCAAGAGGCAGTGTTGCCCAGTGATATTTTTTAATTCCACCATAATAATGAGTTCTCATATATGATAATTCCATTGATTCATATAGAGGATTTTGTTTTAAATCTATTCTTGGAGAATCAACGTGAGAGACTATATAATTAAACCCTAGCTTTGAATCTTCACTACCTATAACAGCTAAAATTAAATTTTTTCCTCTGTTTATATAATAAACTTTATCTCCAGGTTTTAAAGAATCTAAAGCCTCTGCATTTTTAAAACCATGCTTTTCAGCTAGTTCAATCCCTGCATTTACAAACTCTCTTTCTGTCTTTCCTAAATCTAAAAACTGTTTATAACCTTCTGAAAAGTTGAATATTTCTTTTCTTTTCTCTTCAGTTGTAGCCTTCCAACCATTTTCTTTTTTATAAAACATACTATCCTCCTTATGTG
>CAMTJB010000222.1 GCA_947072715.1 uncultured Fusobacteriaceae bacterium
ATAAGGATGAGTATATTTTTTATGTAACAATGGGTGCAAATAAACATGAAGCATTAAGACCATATGTAGAAAGTTCTATCTTAATAGCAATAAAGCCTAAAATAGCTAATATGGCAACAGTGGGATTAGTAAGTATACCAGGAATGATGACAGGTCAAATTTTAGGTGGAAATGGACCTATGATAGCAATAAAATATCAGATTGCTATTATGTTTTCAATATTTGGGATAAGTGTTATCTCGGTATATCTTGTATTACAATTTATTATTAAATATTACTTTGATGAATATGGAATGATAGACTCTAAAATATTAAATAACGAATAAGTTATACAATGCAAACTCTAAATTAGAGTTATAAAAGTAAATATAGTAAGCAAAAGAGAGAAAAAATTCTGTTAACTTAAACAGGAATCTTTTCTCTCTTTTATTATTATAATTTTATACTTTTTCTGTAAATAGTGTAAATGCTAATTTATTCCAACAAATCTCTTTAGAAGCTTTTAAAGTAACTTCAATACTAGATGATTCTTTTAAAATAGCTTTAATACTATTGTTAAAATTAAGATGAACATCATTAAAAAGATTAGAACTGTTTCTGATAACTTTCTTATTAAAGTTTGTTCTTGAAACTGAGTCATATTCTTTGTCACCTTGAACAAAAATTTGAAGTTCAGTATTTTCATCCTCTTCTAAATCAGCTTGGATATCAGTAACTCTAACTACTGATTTTAAGATATCTTGCTTATTAGCATTTTGAGGTACACTAATTGAAAAATGGAAAGTATCTGATTTTTGACAATTATTAGAAAATTCCCAATCGTATTGATTAATAGTTTGCTCTCCAGCAATATCAATTTTCATAGCATCTTTAATTTCTTGCGTTGAAAGAGATTTTCCAAGTAAGTACATCAGTTTAGTAATAGCAGCCTCAGGTGTAAGGTCTGCCCCACCAACTACTCCAGCATCAACCATTTTAGCACTAGCCTCATAAAGTCCCATTTTTACAAATCCTCTTGAACATTGTGTAATATCTACAACAACAATATTTTTAGAGTTCATGTAATTTATAACATCTAAAAATTTTTTATCTGTAGGAGCATTACCATTTCCAAAAGTTTTTAAAATAACACCTTTCAATTCAGGGTTGTAGTCTATCATATTTTTAATATAACTTGGTTTTAAACCAGGGAAAACTTCGATAATAATAACGTTGTTATTAAAAGTAGGATCGATATAAAAATCTTTATTTGATTTCTTTAGAATTCTATCTTTAACAACTGTTAAATCTCCACCAACTTCAGCAAGTGGTGAAAAATTAGGAGAAGAAAAACCAAAATAATTAGAAGCATCTAATTTTCTAGATCTATTACCACGAAGTAAAGTATCTCTAAAGAATATTGAAACTTCTGGAACAAGTTTTATTCCGTATTGTTCATGACCAGCTATCATAATAGAAGTAATAAGGTTTTGAAGAGCATCACTTCTAGGTTTTTGTAATGGAACTTGCGAACCTGTAAGTACAATAGGCTTAGATAAATTTTTAAGAATAAAAGATAGAGCTGAAGCAGTATAAGCCATAGTATCTGTACCGTGTAAAATTACAAATCCAACATACTTCGAATAATTTGCTTCAATTATTTTAGCAATTTCAATCCAAATGTGAAAATTGCAATCTGATGAATCAATTAACTCTTCAATTTGACAATAATCAGTATCGAATCTTTTTAGTAAGGGATGCTCATTAGCAATCTCACTCCAAGAATTGGCAGGTCTTAGTGGAGAGTTTGGATTTCCGCACTCAGAATGAACCATACCAATAGTACCACCGGTATTAATTATTAAAACTTTAGACATAATACACTCCTAAATAAATTATTAATATATATTGTAATTATTATTTGTAGAATTTTAGTTATTAGCCAAAGTATTATACCATATTAAAGTGGAGTTTTCATTTTTTTAAAATACAATATTAAAAAATTATGATATAATTATTTTGAAAAATAAAATTTAATGAAATTTTGGAATAGTGAGGTAATGAATGAAGGCTAATATAGCTCTTATAGGTTTCATGGGAAGCGGAAAGACAACTGTTGGGAGACAATTAGCTAAAGCATTAGATATGAAATTTATAGATATAGATAAAATGATCTCCATGAGAGAAAAAAAGAATATTCCAGAAATCTTTAAAGAGTATGGAGAGAAGTACTTTAGAGATAAAGAAAGAGAGATTATAGAGGAAGAGTCTAGAGAGAATAATATTGTAATAGCCACTGGTGGAGGGGCTATTGTAGATAATGAAAATCTTAAAAACTTAAAGAAAAGTTCCTATGTAGTTTATTTAGATGCCTCTATTGAATGTATTTATGAAAGAATAAAGGAATCGAAACACAGACCTTTAATTGCAGAGGCAGATGATGTTTATACAAGAATAAAAGAGTTATATGAAAAAAGATTATGGCTATATAAAATATCAGGGGATTATAGTGTAGAAATAACAACAGAAACAGTAACTCAAGATACAGTTGATAAAATAAAAGAAGCTTATATTAAAAGTTAAATTGTAAAAAAATTTTTATAGGGGTGAAAAATGAATAATTTAAAAGGGAAAAATGTTTTAATAACAGGGGCAAGTAATGGAATAGGAAAAGCAACAGCAATAAAGTTTGCTCAAATGGGATCAAATCTTATTTTAATTGCTAGAAATGAAGAGTCACTTTCAGCACTTAAAAAATTAATAGAGACAAAGCATGGAGTAGAAGTCTATGTAATAATAGCAGATATAAGAAACTATGCTATATTAAAAGATAAAATAGAAAAAATTCCATCGAACTTAAAGAAAATAGATGTTTTAGTAAATAATGCAGGTTTAGCTTTAGGTTTAGATAAAGTATACTGTAATCAAGCGGAAGATATAGATAACGTTATGGATACAAA
>CAMTJB010000223.1 GCA_947072715.1 uncultured Fusobacteriaceae bacterium
CCTAAATACATTTTCCGTAGCTTTACCTTTTACTAACTCAAAATTTATTTTACTAAAAAAATTCTGATTATTAGTTACAGATAAATAAATTTCACTTTTAATATCTTTCAATATATTTTTAGGTAATAATCTTTTTATATTAGAGATATTTATTCTTTCATTTGCTAATTTTCTTAAAGGATGTTGCCCTAATGAAACTTTGTTTAATTGTTCCAAATTATTCATTCTCATATTTCCATTTTTTATTTCTAAAGCTAAGGCTCCTTTCTTTACTTTAAATAAATTGGTTAACGCTATTATTTGATCGTAATATCTTCTCTCTCTACTAAACTCATTTTTCAAAATTTGATTACCATGAAAAAGATTATTTTTTGTTATGATTTCTGGTATCAAAAAATTCCCCATTTAAATACTCCCCTCCTTATTCTAAAATTAAGAAAATATTCTATTTTCTATTTTATATTTTATATAAATATTATGTACTCTCTGACTAAAAAATATTTAGCAAAATAATGATTAGAACAAAGAGTACATTTTTATTTTTTTAATCAGCCATATTTTTCTTTATACTTTCAATAAAAAACAGTTTAACTAATTGTGATGAGTTTAAAAGCTCCTCTACTCCCTTAGGTGTATATCCCTTGGATATTGCCCAAGAAATCAAAGAAATTTCTGGATCCTCTTCTATTAATTTTCCAAACCCAACTGCATTTCAACACTTTTATCCCTCATGCTTCTTTTAATTAAAATGTCTGCAATATCAAGTATTTCTTTTTCTGTAAATAGAATTTCAGCAAGTTCTTTACTGGAATATACTCCAAACTTCATTTGCATATCTAAATCACATAAATTAGGATTTACTAGTTTATCACATACTATTTTTAGACTATCAATATATAAAGAATTAGGGTTGTTTTTTGTTCTTTCCATATCTTCAATCATTCTAACTTGATAAAAATAGTCAATCTCTTCAATTTCAATAAGACCATTTAATCTTTTAAGTTCAACCTCTATCTTCTTAGGTTTTAGAATTCTCTCATTACTTGTTAATTTATTTTTTAAAAAATCATTTATAGTTAATTTTTCTTTTCTTATCTCTTTCACTTTTTCTCCTTTTTTCTTCATTACTTAATAATCTAAATTTAATTTAATAACTAGGAAAACTTTTTCTCTGTGCTTTAGCTTTCTCTTCTTTATTGGAATTAATTTCTGAATAAATTTTGCCTTCTTTCTGTTCAAGAGGATTGCTTATTTTATGTATAGGAATAATCTTCGAATCATCAAATACAAAATCGTATGTTTCAGAAGCAAAATTATTAAATGTCCAATTGGCTATTGGATTTTCTCCTGTAAAATAGCACTTAGGAAGTATAAATTCTGTTCTCTCTTTCAACCTATTACTATTAGGATCGTCTTGGATAAATCTCATGCTAAAAGGTGCATCTATTCCCATTTTTAAAGATAATTTTTCTTCTATAAATCTATCCCAGACTTTCATTATTTTAAAATTTCCTACTCCCTGAGTATTTTTAATTCTGGTCTGAATAACATTACTTCCACTCATACAAAAATTTTCTCTATTAATCACTACTTTTATGTTACAAAGTAAAATTTCAGCAACTTCTCTATTATTAATAATAATTTTTCCGTAAGCCCCACCCTGTGGTCTCAGGTAGTTTTGAGGTCTAACGCTATCCTGAAAACTATCTAATTTTCCCGCTCCATTCATTTATTCACCTTCTTTTTATTAAATTAACACAAAATAATATTAACTATGCTATACTCTTATTTTTGTAATCTAGAGTTTAAATTAACTAATTCTTTATCATTAAATACAAAATTATATTTTTCTGAAACACACTCATTAGAGCTCCAGTTCATTATTGGCAACTCTCCTGTAAAGAAGCAACTTGGTATTAAATACTCTGTTCTCTCCCCTTTATGATCTGGGTCTTCTGTTGATACTCTAATACTGAAAGGTAAGTCTTCATCAGCTAGTAGTGATAATTTTTCTTCTAAAAATCTATCGTAAACTTTATTTAATGTAAAACTTCCAACACCTTTTTTACTTTTTATTTTAGTTTGCATAGATGTCGTCCCATTCATCGGTATCTCTTCTCTTGTTATAATTACTGTTGCACAGAAATCTTTAATTTCAGCAACCTCTTTTCCATTAATTGATATTTTTCCAAAGCTTCCATTTAATACGTCTCTTCCATTCATTATTAATATTCCTCCCTATTTTTATTCGAAATCTACTGCAGCAGTTATTACAAATGATATATCTTCCATAACACCATTAATCTGAACTTTTCCTTTTATATATACATTTGTTCCTGTATCTACACTTTCAAGTTGTGCTAAGTTAAGAGATCTAATATACTCTTGATCCTTTCCAGCTTTTGCTAAAATATTTTTATGTTCTTCTAAATCAAGTTCAAAGAATCCATTTTCTATTGGATCATTTATATCTGATATTCTAGATGAAATATATACATTACAAGCTGCAGAAAATGCATTTTTATTCTTAGCATTATTTTGATAATTCCCTACCCAATATGTCTGCCAAGAATTTTTTATATCTTTTACAACAGAATCCATTACTACTATTCTCTGGTTTTGAATAAATCTCTCATCATAAAGATCTCCTAAAGTTGTTAAAGAGTTAATATCTCTAGCATAAACCCATCTCTTGTTCACTTTTATAATAGTCATAATTCCATTTCCTAAAATTTCCTCTACATTTTTTAATCTTTTTGCTGAAGAAACCTTTGCTACTGGCTTATATGTAAGGGACTGAGTAAAGGGACAAGAAGCTCTTTGGGCCATTACAGATGGTAATAAAGTTTTTACTGAAATAGACTTTCCACTTTCATCTACTAACTCTTCTGCGGTAAATTGAATAAAAAATGTTTCATTATAATCATTACTAATTTTT
>CAMTJB010000224.1 GCA_947072715.1 uncultured Fusobacteriaceae bacterium
TCTCTTCTCCACAAGTTACTATGATACAATCACCTTTAGTAAGTCCAAATAATTCAATAGCTTTTTCCTCTGCTACTTGGAAGAATTCATGTAAAGTTAAAGATCTTTCAACTACTAAGCTTCTTACACCTCTTGATAGTACTAAGTGATTTGCTGTTTTTTCAAGATTTGTAATAGCTAATATTTCACAATTTGGAAAATATTTTCTTATTGCTCTAGCTGATCTTCCTGATTTTGTTCCAACAACTATTACTTTTGCATCTATAGCTTCTGATACATCAACAACACCTTTAGATACCGCCTCTGTTATTGCTGATTCTCCACCTATTCCAAATGCATCTACACATGGAATTAAAGCGTCTGTTTTTTCCGCTATTCTTGACATTACTGTTACAGCTTCAATTGGATATTTTCCTTTTGCTGTTTCTCCAGAAAGCATTATAGCATCTGTTCCATCTATTATTGCATTAGCTACGTCTGTTGCTTCTGCTCTTGTTGGTCTTGGATTTTTAATCATTGAATCTAACATTTGTGTAGCTGTTATAACTACTTTTCCAACTTCATTACATCTTTGAATCATCATCTTTTGTGCAAATGGAACCTCTTCAACTGGAATCTCTACTCCTAAGTCTCCTCTTGCTACCATTATACCATCAGATAAAGCTAAAATTTCTTCAAAGTTATCTAATCCCTCTTGATTTTCTATTTTTGATATGATTTTTATATCTTTTCCACCGTTAAGATCTAAACAGTTTCTTACTTCTCTTACATCATCAGCTTTTCTAATAAATGATGCTGCTACGAAATCAACATTTGTTTCACAACCAAATTTTAAATCTGATAGGTCTTTTTCAGATAAAGCTGGTAAATTAACTGAAACATTTGGAAGATTAACACCTTTGTTTTCTCCTAAATCTCCATTGTTAATTACTACACATCTTACTTCTTGACCTACTACTTCTTCAACTTTCATTTCGATTAATCCATCATCGATTAAAACTATATTTCCAGCTTTTAAATCATGAGTTAATCCTTCATAAGTTACTGCAACTTTTGTTGCATCTCCTATAACATTTTTATCTGTTGTTAAAGTGAATTTTTGTCCCGCAACTAAAGAAACATCTTTTCCATCTTGAAGTTTGATCGTTCTGATTTCAGGCCCTTTAGTATCTAAAAGAATAGCTGCTCTTTTTCCTGTTCTTTTTAGAACGTTTCTTAAGTTATTTATTCTTCCTAAATGCTCTTCATAATTTCCATGAGAAAAGTTAAGTCTCATTACGTTCATCCCTGCATCTAATAATTTTTCTAAAAACTCTTCTTGTCCTGTTACTGGTCCTATTGTACAAACTATTTTTGTTTTTTTCATTACGATCACTCCTATTTAAAAGTTATTCACCCTATATATCTATTTATCATGTTTTTTTTTACAATGTGCTGCTCTTATTTCTACTATATGGTATCTTATTTAATCATTATTGTCAATTAACATAAAGATCATTTTTTAGCTTTAAAGGATTAAAAATTAACCTTTTATTTTCCTTGAGGTAACTTCTGTTTGTTAGTTATCTCTTTATTTAATATTTTTCTTAATATTATTGATAAATTAAGAGATATATACAATAAAGTTTCATTTAATACCCCATTATCACAACCCTTTAATTTTTTAAATATAGATTTATATTTTCTATATTTTTCTTTATAATTTCCCTTTTTGTCATACTCTTTATATACTACAACTTTAAAGAAACTTATTATTAGTTTACTTAAAGATCTCTTTCCAACTTCACCATCAAGTTTTTCGTACTCCTCAACTAATAGATCACATATTTTCTCGAGAGAATCGATACTTTTTTGATTTACCCGAGACATAATTCCACCCTCTCTCTGACGATAGAAATAAAATGATGAGTCTATATATCTAACTTTTTTAGCTTTCAAGTATGCAAGAGGTGTAAAAAGTGAATCTTCATGAATTAATCCTTCATAAAAAAATAGATTATTCTCTAAAAGAAAATCTTTCTTATAAATATCATCCCATACCTCTTCTCTAAAACACTTTGGTTTTCCAAAACTTAAGTCTAAAAATTCTAATCCCGAAATTATTTTTCCCTCTTTAACTGCTGGAGATCTAAAAAGTGATGACCCTATTACTCCATCTTTAAAATACTTTGCATTTCCAATAATAATGTCTAAATTATCCTTTTGCCCCTCTTTAAAAAATTTTTCAAAAAGTTCAGAATCAATAAAATCATCACTATCTATAAAAGAGATATAATCACCTTTAGCTATTGCTAAACCTGCATTTCTAGCAGAAGAAAGTCCTCCATTTGGTTTATCTATTACCACTGTAATCAGAGGATACTTAGCTTCATATTCTTTAATTATTTCCATAGAATTATCTTTTGTTCCGTCATTAACTAATATTATCTCTTTATCTATATTTTTAATTCTGTATAAAGTATCTAAGCACTCTCTTAAAAACTCTTCTACGTTATAAATAGGTACAACAATACTAAGCTCCATATTTTTTCACCTTTTCCCTATAGATATTTAAAACTATTTTTTCTTCAAATTCTGAAATAACCTTTTCTCTTGCTAACTTACCAAATTTTTCTATCTCTTCGTTATTTAAAGCCATAAATTTGTCTATATTTTCTAGTAAAGAGTTTGTATCTTTAGGACGTACTAAAAATCCTGTTTTACCCTTACTAATTATCTCCTTACATCCTGTTACATCTGTAGCTATTGTCACCTTTTCCATAGCTGCTGCTTCTAACAAAACCCTTGAAATTCCCTCTCTATATGATGGTAAAACTATACAGTCCGCCTCTTTTACAATACTTGGAACATCATTTGTTATTCCTAAATAATTTACAGCACCACTTTCTACTATATAATCCATATCTTCTTGAACGAATCCATCTTTTTTA
>CAMTJB010000225.1 GCA_947072715.1 uncultured Fusobacteriaceae bacterium
AATTTTCCCCCTTGAAACGATAGCATAGAAGCTATATTTATTATTTTTCCACTTTTTTGATTTTTCATGTATTGGGCTGCTACTTTACTTAAATAATATATTGAAGATAAATTTAAATCTATAACAGCTTTCCAATCTTCATTGCTTCCCTCCAATAAAGGAGCTCTCTTAATTGTTCCAGCATTGTTTACTAATATATCTATTTTCCCCATAGTTTCTATACATTTATCAACTGCAATCATAGCTACATCTTCCTTAGATAAATCACCTATTGAAAAAGAGATTTTCCTTCCTAATTTAGTTACTTCTTCTATCATATTTTCAATATTATCTTCACTATAAGAAAATATAAACAAGTCTGCTCCTGCTTTTGCAAGACCCATAGCAATATCATTACCTATTCCTGTATTTCCTCCTGTAATCATCGCTACTTTATCTTTTAAACAAAACATATTTAATCCATCCATATTATTCCTCCTACTATTTTATTCTTTATATTTTTAGAACATTTACTATTTCAAATTTTTCATCTCTATGTGGTCCATGTCTGTAAATGTTTGATTTTCTCCAGCCATTCCCCAAATAAATGTATAATTTTTTGTTCCTACTCCTGAATGAATAGACCATGAAGGTGATATGACTGCCTGTTCGTTTGACATAACTATATGACGAGTTTCATTTCCTTCCCCCATCATATGAAACACTCTACTGTCATCCTTCATATCAAAGTACAGATATACTTCCATTCTTCTTTCATGAGTATGACATGGCATAGTATTCCACATATTATTAGGTTCTAATACTGTCATTCCCATTACTAATTGACAAGATTTGCAAACTGCTGGATGCACATATTGATAAATTGTTCTTTTGTTCGAATTCTCTAAATCTCCTAATTTTACCATGTTAGCTGATGCTATATCTATCTTAACAATTGGATAAGAAGCATGAGCTGGTGATGAATTTACATAAAATTTTGCTGGATTTTCTTTTGAATTTGAAGAAAATATAATTTCTTTAGACCCCATCCCTATATATAATCCATCTTTTGAATTTAATTGGTATTCTACTCCGTCAACTATTATTTTTCCACTTCCGCCAATATTTATTATTCCCATCTCTCTTCTTTCCAGAAAGTAATCTGAACCTAAATTTTTAATATCCCCTTCTAATTTTATATTTTTTTCAACAGGTGTTATTCCTCCTGCAATCATTCTATCCACATGAGAATATGTTAAATTTATTTCATCTGGTATAAATACTGTTTCTATTAAATAATGTTTTCTTAACTCTTCTGTTGTATATTTTTTAGAATCTTCTGGATGATTTGCATATCTTATATCTAATTTCATTTTTTCCCCTTCTTTTATTGTATTTTCTATGTTTTAAACAATTACATTCTTTTTTAAAACTTATTTTTAATCCTATTCTTTACTTTTTTACAATAAAGTTTTTAATTGCTATTTATTAAATTTTTATACCAAAATATTCTTTTGCATTATTATAGCAAATGTCTTGAACAATTTTACCTAGTAAATCATAATCCTGTGGGAATTCCCCATTTTTTACCCAACTTCCAAGAAGATTGCAAAGTATTCTTCTGAAATATTCATGCCTTGTATAAGAAAGGAAACTTCTTGAATCAGTTAACATCCCTACAAATTTTGAAAGTAATCCCAAATTTCCTAGAGCTTTCATTTGTTCAATCATTCCATCTTTTTGATCATTGAACCACCATCCAGAACCAAATTGAATTTTTCCAGCTATACCTCCACCTTGAAAGTTTCCAATCATAGTTCCTAAAACATAGTTATCTTTAGGATTTAATGTATATAATATAGTTTTGGGAAGTTCATTAGTAGCATCTAAAGAATCTAAAAGCCTAGACAAATCTTCTGCCATATTCCAATCCCCAATAGAATCAAATCCAACATCAGCACCTAATAATTCAAACATTCTTTTTGAATTATTTCTTAAAGCACCCATATGAAGTTGCATTACCCAATTTCTTTTTGAGTATTCTTTTCCAAAAAATTGCATTAGTTGCCCTCTATATTTTCTTATTTCATTTTCTGTAAGTTCTTCTTCACTCAATCCTTTTTTAAAAATAATCTCTAATTCTTCTATTGACGCTTCTAAATACTGAGCTGTTTCTAGTCCATGATCTGATACTCTGCATCCAACATTGTGAAAAAAATCTATTCTCTCTTGCATAGCATTGCAAAGTTTTAAATAACTATCAACTTTATAACCTACACTACTTCCTAACTTTTCTATATATTGGACAAATCCTTTTTTATTTATATTAACAACTTTATCTGGTCTAAAAGTTGGTAGTACTTTTGTTTTAAAATCTTTATCTTTTTTTAGTTCAATGTGATATTTTAGATCATCGATTGGGTCGTCTGTTGTACACAATGCCACTACATTAGATTTTTTTATTAGTTCTTTTGCAGAAAAAGTTTCATCTTCTAGCATAACATTGCATTTATCCCATAACATATCTACATTATTTAAATTTGCGACCTCTTCAATATTAAAATATCTTTGAAGTTCTAAATGTGACCAATGATACAATGGATTTCCTATTGATGTAGATAAGGTTTCAATCCATTTCATGAATTTTTCTTTGTCTTCTTTTTCTCCAGTTATATACTCTTCAGAAATTCCAAAGCTTCTCATTGCTCTCCATTTATAATGATCCCCTCCTAGCCATATCTCTGTAATATTTCTATATCTTTTATCTTCAGCTATCTCTTTTGATGATAAATGGCAATGATAATCAAATATAGGCATCTCTTTTGCATATTCGTGATATAATTTTTGAGCTACTTCTGTTTCAAGTAGAAAATTATCATCCATAAATTTCTTCATAAACTCTTCTCCTTTTTTCTAAATTATAATATTTCCTCTAAAACT
>CAMTJB010000226.1 GCA_947072715.1 uncultured Fusobacteriaceae bacterium
AGTATTAATTCAATATCCTGATTCTAGAGTAATGATTTCTGGATTCACTGACAATACAGGTTCTCCAGAATTTAATGCTCAATTATCTCAAAGAAGAGCTCAAAGTGTTGCCACTCACTTAACTAGAAGAGGAGTAGCTTCAGGAAGACTAATGTCAACAGGTTTTGGAGCATCTAACTTTATAGCAACTAATGCAACTCCTGAAGGAAGAGCTATGAATAGAAGAGTTGAAATTAAAATATTACCTCCATCTGGATCTTAATATTATTTAACATTTAAGTAGTATAATTCTCTAAAAAATATAATTAAATATTCACTACATTATGGCTTTGTTTATCAAAGCCATTTTTTTATTTTTGTATAATTATCTGTATAAAATTTTTTTATACAGAGTTTCATAACGGAACATATAAAACTATAAATATATTATTTATGAAAAAAGTTGACAAAAATATTAGTTAATTATATTATATCACTTGTCAGACAAGTTACTTGTCAGACAAATCTTTGTTGAAGGAGTAATTCGTATGAAAATTGTAGCAGCAATCGACTCTTTTAAAGGAAGTATGACGTCTTTAGAAGTTGCCCACGCATTTGAAATAGGAGCTAAAAAAGTTTTTCCAAACTTAGAAGTAGTTAAATTATCTTTAGCTGATGGTGGAGAAGGAACTGTTGAATCTCTAGTTGATGGTGGAAAAGGTGAAATCATTAAATTAAAAGTAAAAAATCCTCTTATGAGAGATATTGAATCATTTTATGGAATAATAACAGATAAAAATTTAGCAGTAATTGAAATGGCTGCAGCTAGTGGATTACCTCTTCTATCTAAAGAGGAAAGAAACCCAATGAAAACATCTACATATGGTACAGGAGAGTTAATTAAAGATGCTTTAAATAGAGGGTGTAGAGATTTTATAATAGGAATAGGTGGAAGTGCTACTAACGACGGTGGTATAGGAATGCTTTCTGCTTTAGGTTATAAATTTTTAGATAAAGATAAAAAAGTTTTAGAACCTATAGGGGAAAATTTAATAAAAATATCTTTTATTGATTCTTCAGAAGCTATTCCTGAATTACAAGAAACAACTTTTTTAGTTGCTTGTGATGTTGATAATCCTCTTTATGGTAAAAGAGGAGCTGCTGAAGTTTATTCAAGACAAAAAGGTGCTACAGAAGAGATGGTAATAGAACTTGATAAAGGTCTTAAACACTACTCTCAAGTAGTTATGAATCAGTTTAATATTGAAATTGGAACTTGTGCAGGATCTGGAGCTGCTGGTGGATTAGGAGGAGGTTTCTTAGGATTCTTAAATGCTACTCTAAAGCCTGGAATCGATATTATTATGGAAACTATTGAACTAGAAAACTATTTAAAAGATGCAGACTTAGTTATTACTGGTGAAGGACGTATAGATTTTCAATCTATTATGGGTAAAACTCCTGTAGGAGTTGCAAAACTTGCTAAAAAGTATAATATTCCTGTTATTGCTATAGCAGGATGCTTAGCTGATGATGCTAACGCTGTTCATGGTCATGGAATAGATGCTATTTTTTCTATAATGAATCATCCTATAAAATTAGAAGATGCTTTAAAAAAAGAAAATGCTATGAAATTTGTAGAAAAAAATGCAGAACAAATAATGAGGTTAATAAAATTAAATCCAAAAATCATATAAATTAAAGGGGGATAATAAAATGGTACAAGTTACAACTCTAGGAGCAATATTAGGTTTAATTCTATCAATATTTCTTATTATCAGAAAAGTTCAGCCTGTTTATAGTCTAATTCTAGGAGCTTTAGTTGGTGGATTAATTGGTGGAGCAGATATCGCAACTACTGTTAATTTTATGATTAATGGAGTAAAAGATATTATGCCAGCAGTTGTTAGAATATTAACAGCAGGTATCTTAGCAGGTACACTTATTCAAAGTGGTGCTGCAACTAGAATAGCTGAAACTATTATAGATAAATTAGGAGAAAAAAGAGCTATGTTAGCTCTAGCACTTTCAACTTTATTACTTACAAGCGTTGGAGTTTTTATTGATGTTTCTGTAATTACAGTTGCTCCTATTGCTTTAGTAATTGGAAAAAAATCTGGTCTATCAAAAAGCTCTATTCTTCTTGCTATGATTGGTGGAGGAAAAGCAGGAAATATAATATCACCAAACCCAAATACAATTGCTGCTTCAGGGATTTTTAAAGTTCCTTTATCTGATCTTATGACAGCAAATATAATTCCAGCTATTTTTGGTTTAATTGTTACTGTTATCTTAGCCAATATGATTTCTAAAAAAGGTGAAATGGTTGAGGCTGCAATTATTGAAGAAAATAAAAATATTCCTGGAATTTTATCTGCAATAGTTGGTCCTATTGTTACAATAGTAATTTTATCTTTAAGACCTCTTATAGGAATAAATATTGATCCTTTAATTGCACTTCCTGTAGGTGGAATCATAGGATGTTTAGCAATGGGAAAAATTAAACATCTAAACCGTTATATGACTTATGGTTTAGAGAAAATGGTAGGAGTTGCTGTTCTTTTAATAGGAACTGGAGCTATTGCAGGTATTATAAAAGTATCTGAACTAAAGAATACAACTATAGCATTACTAACAGATTCTGGATTACCAGCTTATCTTTTAGCACCAATATCTGGAATTGTTATGTCAGCTGCTACAGCTTCAACTACAGCAGGTACAAGCGTTGCCAGTGAAACATTTGCACCAACACTTACAGCTCTTGGTATAAATGCATTATATGGAGCTGCAATGGTTCATGCTGGTGCTACTGTTTTAGATCATCTTCCTCATGGATCATTTTTCCATTCAACTGGTGGATCTGTTGGGATTAAAATTGAAGAAAGATTTAAACTTTTACCTTATGAAACATTAATTGGATTTACAATAGCT
>CAMTJB010000227.1 GCA_947072715.1 uncultured Fusobacteriaceae bacterium
GTTTTAGCAGCTATAGTTACACCTAAGTTCAGAGTATCTTTAATGAAATCTAAAGATGCTAAGGTTACTGCAACACTTCAAACATTAAAAACAGCAGCTAACGTTTACTATGCTGAAAAAGGAACTTTACCTTCTGGAAACGTGCCAACAGCAGGTCAATTATTAACAGCAGCAGATTTAGTTAGATTACAAAATGCTAACTACTTAAGCCAACAAGATGTAAATAAAATTACATTAGGAAAAACAGATAATACAATAGTATCAATTCCAGCAGGTGTTGTTCAAGACGTAACAGTTTCAGCTAACTGTGTAAATAATGGTAATGGAACTTACTCTCCAAATTCAAGTCCTGCATTCACTCCAGGAAACGTTGGATTCGTATGGGCAGCAGATGGAATTGGACTTACAGCAGTTGGGTTAGATTCAAAAGGTAACGCATTTGCAAATGGTGCAGATACTGGATGCCAATTATGGACAACTAAATAAAAGTTTTTTTGGTAAAATAATAAGAGATTTTAATAAAAAAACTTAAAAAGAAGAGCCAGCTATTTATTAGCTGGCTCTTCTTTGGTTTTATACTATATTTTCTAAGGGGGATTAGAATTTATAGGAAATGAAATTACTCTTTAATATAAATTAGCAATTCCCTTTAAAATTAGGATTAGCTTTATTATCCTGCATCATTTTAGTTCTTGCTGACGCCATTATTCTAGCGTTATCTTGATTTAATTTTTCTATTTTATTCCAATCTGGTTTTTCAGATGCCATCATAGTTCTTACAGCTTCTCTATTTTTTGTAACTGTATTTTGCTCGCTTTCAGATAGGTATTTAAACATTCTACCTTTATGACCAGTTTTTGTCATAGGACAATCTTTATAACCCATTTTGTGATTCATCTCACCAGTTTTGTGATTCATTTCACCCATTGTATTAGTTGTTGTTGCTCCAAATGCTGTTGCAGAAACTAAAACTGCTATTACTAATAATTTTTTCATAATATTTACACTCCTTTTAATTTAAGTTATTTTAGAAAGTTTGTTGCTGTTTTTCTATAAGATGATTATACCGTTACTTTGTGACAGAATTATGTCAAAATAAATAAAATAAATAAAAAAACAAATTAAATAAAAAAGGTGGGATAGCTCCCACCATTCTATATTAATATTAATCTAGTCTAATTCCTGGATTAATATTAGCATCATCATCTAAAATGTTAATACCATTAAAAGGATATGCATTAGAAACTAAAGGCTGTATTAGTGGATTTGTAGGATAGCTTTTTCCGTCAAATTTCATAACGGCTTTTCCTGGAACTATTCCATCACCAAAAACATCAAGTATTATATTCTTCCATCCATTTGTTGTTTCATCACTAATAGTTATAGGAGTATGCAATGATGTGAAATGCGAAATAACCTTATAACCTTCATTAATTTCTTTAAGAACAAGTCCAGAGTCTCCATCAGGTTCGCTCAGTACAGGTCCATAGGCATAGACAATAACTTCAGGCTTGTTATCTCCATCTAAATCAATTTTATTATAATAATAATAGATTATATCTTCCCCTTTTTTTAGAGAAAAGGCTTTTATTAAGGATTCTTCTACTTCCCTATCTCTTTGAGTTTCAGATTGTATTGATTTTATTGGTTGTATTTCATCAGCAAAGCTAATTCCGTAAGTTAAAATAGATAAAGTAATAATTGAAAAAAGATTTTTTAATTTCATTTTTACCCCCTAGTATTAAATACTGTATAAATACTGTATTAATACTATTCTATCTTTATTTAACTTTTCTTTCAAATTTTTTATAAAAAAGAATTAATTTCTATATTAGGTAAAAGATTTTTCATACTTTCTAATGTTGTAACCCCTTTAGAAAATGCAGTGGAAGATCCAGAAGCAATTCCATACTTAAGAGAGTCTTCTAAAGAATTATTTTGAGATAGACCATAGATAATACCAGCAACCATAGAATCACCAGCACCAACAGTACTAATTACAGTGCCTTTTGGAGCTTTTCCTCTTAAAACACTATTCTTAGTTATAAGTAAAGAACCATCTCCACCAAGAGAGATTAAAACATTTTTAGCTCCTAACTCTTGTAACTCTTTCCCAGCTTTTAAAAGGTCATTCTCTGTTAGAATTTCTCTTTTAAAAAACTCTTCTAACTCTTTTTTATTAGGTTTAACAAGGAAAACACCTTTTTTTAAAGCTTCTTCAAAAGGCTTATCTCTTGTATCTAAGATAACTTTAACTCCTTCTGGAATGTTTTCTATAATGTTAGCATATATATTAGCATTAAGAGAATCTGGAACTGAACCAGATAACACTAAGATATCTCCATCTTTTAAATTAGAGAATCTATTTAAAAAATCTTTAAATAGAGTTTCAGAGATAAAAGGTGATTTTCCAGCAATTTCAGTTTCAATACCAAAATTATTCATCTTAATATTAATTCTTGTTTCCTCCTCAAGAGTAGTAAAATCAAAATTAACATTTTCTTTTATTAAATTATTTTTTATAAAGTCACCAGTAAAACCACCAACAAATCCTAATGCAGTAGAAGAAACAGCATAATTATTAAGTACTTTAGAGACATTAATGCCTTTTCCTCCAGCAAGAGAGTAAGAGTTAGTAACTTTGTTTAACTTACCTTCACAAAATTTATTCTCTTCTTTAAAAGAGATATAATGATCAATTGCAGGATTAAGAGTAACTGTATAAATTTTTCCTGAAAACATAATTTCCTCCGATATAGATATAATTTAATTATTTTTATAAGATATTTTATTTTTTTAAAGCAGGTTTTGTAAATCCTAAAATAAGCATTGTAACTACAGATCCTACAAGTACTGATAAAAAGTACATTCCTGGATTAGTTATAATTGGAAGAACAAATAATCCACC
>CAMTJB010000228.1 GCA_947072715.1 uncultured Fusobacteriaceae bacterium
TAATAAAAATAACTCTTCCTGAAGCTTCTTTTCTATGTCTTTAGCTACATTTTTTCTAATATCTGTTAATTTTTTAGCTTTTTCCATATATTCATTGTAAATCCTAGTCTGCTCTTTTATTAATGATTCAACTTCAAATCCACTTTCATCAAACTCTTTTAATTTTAAATCAATTTTTTCTTTATACTCTAATATTTCTGAAATTGAGCTTCCATACTTCAATTTCAACTTATTTATTTTATCTAATCTTGTAATAACTACCTCTAGATGATTATTATCGGAGTCTATGCCTTCATCTATATCAGATATAACATCAACTATATCTTCAAGTTCATAGTAGACCTTTTCCAACCTTTCTGAAATCTCTTGAAATTCACTTCCATACTTAGAAAGTAATTCTATCCCTTTTCTTGAATTATTTATAAAATTAAGAGCATTTATCTCTCCATTTTTTAAAAATATACTAGCATTTTCTATCTTTTCTTTTATTTTTCCAGCATTAAAAAGTTTTTTATACTCATCTTCTAAACTAGTATCTTCTCCCATTTTAGGAGCAATTTCATTTATTTCAGATAGTTGAAATTCATACAACTCTTTTTTGTCTGAAATCTCCTTTTTATTGCTCTCAATATGCTTTATCTCTTCGGAAATTTTATGATATTTATAATATTTAGTTTCAATTTCTTTTTTTAATTCTACGCCATCTGCTCTTAAAAATTTATCTAAAAGTCTTATATGATTAGATTTTTGTAATAACATCTGATGAGAATGTTGACCAACAATATCAACAAGGGCAGACATTATATCTTTTAAACTGCTCATTGGCACTCTCAAATTATTTATAGATGCTTTTCCCTTTCCATTTCTATCTAAACTTCTTCTTACAATAACTTCGTTATCATCAATATCTATTCCTAAATTTTTAAGCTCTTTTACCTGTTCATCTGTAATTTCAAAAACTCCTTGCGCAAGTAGTGATTCAGCCCCATCCCTAATCATATCTACACTACCTTTATCACCTATAAGTAAATTTATTCCACTTAAAATTATAGATTTTCCAGCCCCTGTCTCTCCAGTTAAAGATATAAATCCTTCCTTAAATTCTAAATCCAATTTATCTATAATCGCTAAATTTTCTATTTTTAACTCTTTTAACATAATTTATCTCCCCATTTTAGCTTCTCTCTTAAAATCGAGTAATAGTCAGTTTTCTTTGGTAAAATTAATCTTATTTTTTTTTCAGAATACTTTACAGAAACAATATCCTTCTCTTCAATATCTATATAGTCATCTCCATCAATTACAACATATCCTTTTTTATCTTTGTCCTCTATTTGAAATGTCAGCTCATCTTTACCTGATATTATAAGAGGCCTCATAGAAAGATTATGAGGGGCTATAGGGGTCAAAATCACAACTTCTAAATCTGTTGATATGATTGGACCACCAGCTGAAAGAGAATACGCTGTAGACCCTATAGGAGTGGCTACAATCAACCCATCACCTCTATATGTATTAATATAATTACCATTATCAAATGCAGAGATTCTTAATAACTTACTCATAACTCCCTCTTTTGATATAACAGCTTCATTTAACGCATAGTAGGTTTTTTCTCTAACATTAACTTCTAATAATTTTCTAACCTTTAAAACATATTCACCTTTCAGATAGTTTTCTATATGAATAAAAGCTTCTTCTATTTTTATTTCTGTTAAAAAACCTAAGCTTCCTGCATTAATAGCTAAAATATCTACCATTGGATTATTTATAATTTGCTTAGAAGCTCTTAAGAAAGTACCATCTCCACCTATTAGAATAATAAAATCTGCAAACTCCATACTATCCACAATTTTTATTTCATTTTTTTTATTTTTTAAATATTCTAATAATTCAAGATAAAAATCTTCTGCTACTTTTTTTTCAGTATTAAAAAATATAAAGCATCTCTTCATTTTTTCTCCTTTGATTCCACTTCTTTAACTAAAAAAATGATTCTGGATCAACTGGTTTTAAATTAAATCTAACTTCATAATAAAGATCTGGTTGTCCATCATTAGAATATCCTAGCACACCTATATTTTCTGCTTTCGCTACCATATCTCCAACCTTTACATTAGTAGATATTAAGTTCCCGTAAACTCCTATCAAATTATAACCATACTCAATCATTACAACTTTTCCTAATCCTTGAAAATCATCAGAATATATTACTTTTCCTTTAGATGAAGATTTTATTGTAGAACCTAACTCCCCTCTAATCTCTATTCCATTTATTGATATTCCATTTTTTTTCTGATTATATCCTACAACAATTGGTCCATTTAAAGGCTTTCCTAACCGACCAACTCCCTTTTTTGCCGCTGTATACTTTACAGGTGTCGTTGTTTTTTTAGCTCTACTTGAAATAATTCTTTCTATCTCTTTTTCTATTCTTTGTTTTTTCTTTTTCAAATCAGATACGATAGACTGGTGACCAATTTTTTCTCTATTTAACTTTTTTACTAAATTTTCTTGTTCCACTATTTTTCTATTTAATTTTTTAGCATTAAGATTGGATCTATAATTTAAATTTTCTAAAGATTTTTTCTTCTTTTCAATATCTTGTGTATCTTTTTTTATATCTACAACAATAGTTTGAACCTCTTCGATATCCTTCATATTCATAGACACTAACCTTACTACACTTAATCTATCAATTTCAGAAATTTCACCTTCTAAATTACTTGTTGAATATCTATTCCAAGCTATAATATTTGCTCTTTGAATTATCTGCATTTTTTTTAATTCATTATCATTTAATCTTAATTCTTTCTTATTAGATGCTAAACTTTTCTTTACTTCCTTTATCTCTTCTTGCAATTTTTTTTGATCTTTTTTTATCTCTTCTAT
>CAMTJB010000229.1 GCA_947072715.1 uncultured Fusobacteriaceae bacterium
CTTTAGAAATATGTCGAGAAATGTAGGTATTTTTGGAATTCATGGTATTAAAGTTGGAATTTTTAATAGAATTTTATTAGGTTTTAAAAGAGATAGAGATTTTTAGGAGGTTTTAATTGAAAACAATAGAGATAGAATATGCTTTAACTGAAAAATTTTTCACAGATCATAAATTGGTAGCTACTGGAATAACTAAAAATAATCAAATAATATCTCATGAATGTGATTTCATTACAGTTAATAATAATATGTTTATTACAGAATATGAGATAAAAATCAGCCTTTCAGATGTTAAAGCAGATTTAAAAAAAGAACATAAACATGAATGTAATAAAATATCCAGAACATTCTTTGTAATGCCTATTGAACTTGTTGAAAAATCTATTGATTATATACCAGAAAATTTTGGAATTATAGGAATTGAGAAAGTTGAATTACTTGTAGATTGTAAAAAAAGAATATATGAACATGGATATAGATTAAGATATAAAAGGCATCCAAAAAGAAATAAAAAAGCAATAAGAATAACAGAAAAAGAATTATTAGAACTTCATAGACTTGATAATATGAGAAAAGCAAGATATTTAAAAGAAGTATTGAAAGAAAAAGGTATTATAGAAAAATTTAAAGGAGAATAAAATGTATATAAGAGTAGGAAATAGAAAAATATTAGTAAATAATGTTGAGTTTATTCAAGAAAAAACTTTAATAGGTTCAATTAAAACCGACAATGAAATAAAAATAAATAATGAAATTTTAATTGCTAAAACATATGCTAGAGATATAAGACAAATAGATATACTTCATACAACCATTCAACTTCATAAAGATTGGTATGAAATACCTTATGATTTTGATAAAATAAAGAAAGTGCTGGAAGAGATGTGAAATGTCAAAAGTAGAAGAATATGGAGAAAAATTCGATAATGATTTTGAAAAAGAATTTTACGAATATTTAACAAGTAAACATATACCTTTCAAATATCATAAAAAAATAAATTTAATAGAAAAATCACAATATGGAAAAGCAATTGATTGGAACATAGATTTTTATATAGAATCTTTGGATATTTATATAGATATGAAAGGATTAAATAAAACTATATTATATGAAAATCTTAAAAAAAGATTATTTAAAGAAAAATATGGAGATAAAATATATTTCTTGTGTGAAGCTCCAGCATGGTATCAAAGGGAGTTTGGAAAGAAGTATATAGAGTATGAAGTTAAGAATAAAATAGATGTTCTTGTTAGAGCTTTTAAGAAGAAATATGAGATTTCAAGAATGAATGATAAAATTGATATAAAAGAACTGATAACAAAAATTAAGGAAAAAGAATTATTACCATTTGACAAGATATAAAAATAAGAGGGAATAATCCCTCTTATTTAGTTTTTATTCAGGAAGAAGTCAGCAACTCTCTTTTTGAATTTTTCAAAATCTACATCTGATATTATACAGTTATCACACGTGTACTCTTCTCTCAAACACCACCATATTTGGTCGTACAATTCCATGGTATAACTTTTGTCTTTTGTATCAAACGGTATAGTAGCTCCTAACTCCATAGCGTATTTCAATTCGTCAATTCTGTTAAAATCAAATCCCATTATTCACCCTCCATTATATATACTCTTTCAATTTCATTTTCTTTTAATATTACACTAACATATCCAGCAGCAATTATAACTAATAAAAATATTAATATTAATTTTTTCATTGTTCACTCTCCAATATTTCCTCAAGATCTTTTATGCTACAAATGTTCCCATATACTTTTTTTAAAGCTTCTAATTGTTTAATCAATTCTTGAATATACTCTTCTGTGTAAGTATCTAAAACTTTATTTAAAGCTATTATATGCGATAATACTTTTATAGAACCATATAAACCGTCTAAAAATCTATCCATATTTTTGCAACAGCTATCAGTCCTTAAATCTTCGTATAATTTAATCATTTTTATCACATAATAATTCATTTAATTCTTTAACTACTTTCTTTAAAGATTCTAAAGAATAGTATTTTTGATTAGGTGTATAGAAAGACATATTATTCATATAATCATAACAACCATGTTCATGTTTTATTAAAATATAGTTTCCTTCTCCAAATTTAAAAGTTTTCTCTACCAAGTCATTCATTATTTCTTCTTCAGTTCTTTTAGGTTTGTAATCAAATTTGAATCCACCAGCAATTAACAAATCTATAGTTTTAGTGCTTAACTCGTAAAACGCATTGAACCAACCTTTATCACTTTTATCATCTAATCTAACCCATTCTTGATAATATCCTTTATCCTTGAAATTATCTGTACTTTCAAATGATAACTCCCAACCTTTATCGTTTTTCAATCCATCTAAATCTTCTAACTTCCTAACAATTCTAACATCTTCTTTTTTTGTTTCTTTTTCACTCTCTCCAACTTTTATTAAAAAAACCAATGGCACTACAAAACTTACTACAGGAGTGCTAACTCTAGCTTTACCATCCTCTATTAAATCCACATTAAGTATAGTTCCTTTAGTTGCAGAATAAGGCAACTGAAAAGCTATGTCAGTTATAAGAACAACCTTATCATCTATTTTTATTTCATTCTCCACTTTTTCCTCCTTAATATACTTAGAAAAGTCCACTCCAAATGTTTTTTCGCCAAAATTTAAACAATATTCGATTAAAAATTTTTCTGGATTCATAGCTCTAATTTTTGGAAAATACCTAGAACTAATAATATCTCTAACATGGTCATCGTTATTGGATTCTTCATGCTTTTTGTAGTTTATTTTTTTAAAAAACTCTGTACCCCAACAATCGCAACTCATCCCAACTTTGTGAGCCTTAAAATCACTCTCTACAATAGTTCCATT
>CAMTJB010000230.1 GCA_947072715.1 uncultured Fusobacteriaceae bacterium
TTTATTTGTTGTATTTTATATTTTTCCTTATCTAATTATTTATATTTTTTAATTTTTATTTTAGAATTCTTGACACATCGATTCATGTATAGTAAAGTTAATGATATATAGCTTACATACAGAAATTATTATAATCTGTTAAAAGTAAGAATGGATAATAAAAAATATTGTTCATTATATAAAAAGGAGTGGATAAAAATGAAATTTACATTTAATCATTATAATATTAATGTTTTAGACCTGGATAAAAGTTTAACTTTTTATAAGAATGCTTTAGGTCTTTCTGAAGTTAGAAGAAAAGAAGCTACAGACGGAAGTTTTACTCTTGTCTATTTAAGTGATGAATCAAAAACATTCTTTTTAGAATTAACTTGGCTAAAAGATAGAACTACCCCTTATGATTTAGGAGATGAAGAGTTTCATTTAGCACTTACAGCTGAGGATTATGAAAAGGCATATAAATTACACAAAGAAATGGATTGTATCTGCTATGAAAATAAGGATATGGGTATTTATTTTATAAACGATCCTGATAAGTACTGGATAGAAATTATCCCACCGAGAAATTAATGGATACTACTATGAAAAATTCAATAATAACTCTAGATAATAATTTAAAAACTTCTTTAAATTATACATATATCTATCATAGTTGCTTTACTGTTGAATCTGATAAATATGTTTTAATTTTTGATTATTATAAAACTCCTAAGGGTAAAGAGGATTATTTAGATAAAGTTTTTTCTTCTGCAAAGAGTCTAAATAAAAAAATTTTAGTTTTTTCTTCACATGGTCATTACGATCATTTTAATCCTAAAATTTTAGAATGGGATAAAAAATATTCTAATATCTCTTATATACTAAGCGATGATATTTACGAAGCTAACTCTATAATTAAAAAAGATAACTATTTCATTGCTAGAGAAAATGAAAAAATACTTTTTGACTCTAACATTGAAATTTATTCTTTTGGTTCTACTGATTTAGGTGTTTCATTCCTAATAAAAATTAATAACACTCTTGTTTTTCATGCTGGAGACTTAAATTGGTGGAATTGGGGAGAAGAAGATACAAAAGAAGAAGCTTTAGAGATGGAAACAAACTTTAAATCAATAGTTTCTAAAATTGAAGATACAAGTAAAAAATTAGGAGATATTGAGATAGCTTTTTTCCCAATAGATCCTAGATTAGGAATACACTCTAAAGATGGTTCAAAATATTTTATAGACACTTTAAATCCTAAACTATTAGTTCCTATGCATTTTGAATCCTAAGTAATATTTAGGTAATTTGACAAAAATAAATAAACAAATAAATAAAACCTATAAAATAGATTCCATAAAAGGTTTCTATTCTATAGGTTTTTTATTTTTAGAAAAAGTTTTACTTTAGCATCTCAAAATTAAGTAGTTGCCATAAATGAAATCTTCTTTAATTACTATTTCTTTCCCCAGTTGCCTCTCCAAAAAGAGTTGCAAATGTCATTAAATTTTGTAAATTACTAGGAATTATTATTTTTGTTGCTTTTCCATCTGCTACTTTCTCAAAAGCTTCTAACGCTTTTATAGAAAGAACTTCTTGACTTGGATTTGATTCTCTTATAAGAATAATAGCTTCAGCTTTAGCTTTTTGAACAGATAATATTGCTTCTGCTTCTCCTTCTGCCTCTCTTATAGCTACTTCTTTTTGAGCTTCTGCTCTTAATATTGAAGATTGTTTTTCTCCCTCAGCTTTTAAAATTTGAGACTCTTTTTCCCCTTGAGCTACAAGAATTTTTGATTCTTTTTCTCCCTCTGCACGTAAAATAGATTCTCTTCTTTCTCTCTCTGCCTTCATCTGTTTTTCCATTGCATCTTGAATCTCTCTTGGTGGAATTATATTTTTAAGTTCTACTCTATTAACTTTTATTCCCCAAGGATCAGTTGCTTCATCTAAAATAGCTCTCATCTTTGTATTAATTATATCTCTTGAAGTAAGTGTTGAATCTAACTCCATATCTCCAATTATATTTCTTAATGTTGTTGCTGTAAGATTTTCTATGGCATTTAATGGATTTTCTACTCCATAAGTATATAGTTTAGGATCTGTTATTTGAAAATAAATTACTGAATCTATTTGCATTGTAACATTATCCTTCGTTATAACTGGTTGAGGAGGAAAATCTATAACTTGCTCCTTCAATAAAATCACTTTTGAAACTCTATCAACAAAAGGAATTAAAATATGTAACCCTACACTCCAAGTTCCTAAATATGCACCTAATCTCTCAACAACAACTGCTCTCGACTGTGGAACAATTTTTACATGTATAGAAACTATTACAATAATTACTATTATTATTATTAAAATACTAAACATAATGCCTCCCATTTAATCTATTTTTTTTACAATTAACCTATTACCTTCAATCCCTTTAACTATAACTGTATCATCTACCTTTAAGTCATCTTCGGATTTTATAACCCAATATTTTCCATCAAGGTATACTCTATAAGTTAAAGTATCATCTACCTCTTTTACTTTTACTTCTTTCCCTATAATTCTTTCAAATTCTTCTCCATTTTTATAAAATTTATTTTTACTAAATTTTTTTAAAAAAATCATTGAAGATATCGATGTTATTATAAAGATAGCTACTTCTAATATTATTGAAGAATCAAAAAGAGAATATAGTAAAGCAAATATAGCAGCTAAAGCAAACCAAATAGAAACTAACCCTGGTACTATTAATTCGATTATAAAGAAAAGAATTGCTAGTATTCCCCATAAAACAGTTGTATTCATGACATATCACCCACCTTTAATTATATTATAACAGATTTTTTTAACTTTATACAGTTATATCCTTAACCCATTTCATAC
>CAMTJB010000231.1 GCA_947072715.1 uncultured Fusobacteriaceae bacterium
GTATTTAATATTTAGATGCTAAAAGTTCTAATAAAGTTTAAATTTTTTTTAATTTTTTTAGATTTGCATCTCTCCTCTTACTTTTTCAACTATTTTATCACTTGTTAATAACTTTAAAAGCTCTAAAGAAAAATCTAAAGATGTTCCTGCTCCTTTTGAGGTTATTATTTTATCTGAAGTAACAACCTTTTCATTTATATATTTCCCTTGCCTTATATCTTTTAAAACTGCACTATGACATGTAAAATCTCTTCCTTCTAATAAAGAATTTTTAGATAAAATAGTTGGAGCACCACATATTGCACCTATATATTTTAATTCTTTTGAATAATAATTTAATACCTCTACAGTTTTATTATCATTAGATAAATTTTCATACCCTGGATATCCACCAGGTAAAATTAATAGATCTCCATCTTTCATTCTTTCAAAATTTATAGTCGTATCTGCTTTAATTATTACATTATTAGAAGATGTTACTTCTAAACTATCGTATATTGATACAGTTGCAACATTAACTCCACCTCTTCTTAATACTGCAACAGATGTTAAAGCTTCAATTAATTCAAATCCATTAGCTAATAAAACGTATACTTTTTTCATAATTATATATTAACGAACATTTTCGTTAAACTCCTCCTTTTATAATTTTCTATTTCAATTTTTTTATTTTAATTAAGTTACATCATTCTATAACTATAGTTTGTAATATAAAAATATAAATAATATATCATTCCTATATTATAAAAATGACAATTATGATAAAATATTACTAAATACTAAATGCTAAAATTATAAAATGGAGGTGAGGATTAGTTTACTAATCCCTATTTATGGAATATATTATTGATGAAAGATATGACGGAGTTAGACTGGATCGTTTTCTAAGAAAAATGCTTCCTAACACTCCTCTAACGGAGATATTTAAAGGATTAAGAGTTGGAAACATTAAACTTAATGGAAAGAAAGCAAAAGAAAATGCTAGAATAGAAAAGGGAGATATTATTAAAATATTTAAACTTCCTGGTGCCTCTATGGAAGAAAAAGAGAATCAAGTAGAACTTAAAAATAAATTTATTACTCTTTCTGAAAAAGACTTAGAAATTATAAAAAAAGGTATTGTTTTTGAAAATGACAATTTAGTGATATTCAATAAGCCTTTCGGTCTTGTTATGCATGCTGGTTCAAGCCACGATTACGGACTTAATGAAATGCTTATGTCTTACTACAAAAATCCTGATTTAGCTTTTGTAAATAGAATAGATAAAGAGACTTCTGGAATGGTAATTGCAGCAAAAACCCTTCCTTGTGCAAGAGAATTATCGGAAGAAATTAGAGAAAATAGAGTAGATAAAAGATACTATATTTTGGTTGATGGTGTTATTAAAAGTAAAAACTTTACAAGAGTTAGTTTTTTAAAAAAAACTGAAACTGAAGTAGTGGAGCTACAAGCTTATGAGAAAGGCGCTAAAGAAAGCATTACACATTTCCAAGTAGTAAGTGCTAGTAACTCTAATACGCTCCTTATAGGGCAATTAGACAGTGGTAGAACCCATCAATTAAGAGTTCAACTTTCATCTATGGGCAATCCTATTGTAGGGGATAAAAAATATAATCCAAAAACTAAATGTAAAAGGATGTTACTCCATTCTTACTACTTAGAAATAAAAAAATACGACTTAAAATTTGAATTACCTATACCAGATGAATTTAAGCCACGTTAAAAAAAGTCTCCTATAATAGGAGACTTTTTATATATATATTTTATTCTAATCTATACTATTTTACTATAAACTTCATTTATTTCATGTCCTAAAATTGCTTCAATCCCTTTTTTAAATTGTTCCCTATCGCCACTTACATAAAACTCAATTGTTCCTGGCTCTGTACTTGAATTTATTAAAGAAATCTCAGTTAGTCTTTCTTTTACTTCCTTTGCAGTTTCAAATGCTGGATCAACAATTACCCCTTTATAATGCTTTTTTATATCCTCTAATATAATAGGATAATGAGTACACCCTAAAACTAAAGTATCTATATTTTTAGGTAAAGGTGACAAATATTCTTCTAAAAGTTCAAAACGATTCTCAAATGTATTCCATCCTTGCTCTATCATAGTGGCAAATAATCCACACCCTGCTTCAAATACTTCAATCTCTTGCTCTATCTTTCTTATCTCTTTTGTATAGGCTAAATTTTTAACTGTGAATGGAGTCGCTATTACTCCAACTCTTTTATTTTTAGTAATGGTTACTGTAGCACGTGACCCTGGATTTATTATCCCTATAACTGGGACAGTTATAACTTCTTGTAATTTTTCCAGTGCTGCCACCGTTGCTGTATTACAAGCTATTACTATAACTTTACATCCTTGCTCAACTAAAAATTTTGATATTCTAACACTTCTTTCTTCTATATTTTCCTTTGTTTTTTCACCATAAGGAGAGAACAGTGTATCTCCATAGTAAACTATATTTTCATTTGGAAGTGCTTCATTTATTCTTTTAAGAACTGTGACTCCACCAATACCTGAATCAAAAACTCCAATTTTTCCTCTATCTCTCAATTTTTCCTCACCTTTACTCTAAATTAGTATCTATGTAGAGGCCATACAGTATTTTATTTTTTAAAATAACCCACATTGTACATCTCTTCTATATTAATATCATAATGTAATTTTATTTTTAATTGTTTTCTATTTTTATTTGTTTTATAAATATTATACTATAATATTTATAAAAAAACTAGGATAGTAACAGCTTTCTTGAGGTAAAATTTATAAATATAAAAAGTGAGACTCTGAAAATTCAAGAGTCTCACTTTTAAAGTGTTTTTTATATCCATTTTAAATGTAGTAC
>CAMTJB010000232.1 GCA_947072715.1 uncultured Fusobacteriaceae bacterium
AATATTGAACTTATTGATATGGTTGTTGTAAATCTATACCCTTTTAAAGAGGCTTTAGAAAAAAATTCAACTCATGAAGAGCTTATTGAAAATATTGATATTGGTGGACCTAGTATGCTTAGGTCAGCTGCTAAAAATCATAAATTTGTTACTGTATGTGTTGATCCAAATGATTATAGAAAAATACAAGAAGATATAATTAATTATAAAGATACTACAGCAGAAACTAAAAACTATTTAGCTGCTAAAGTTTTTAGATATACATCAGCTTATGATTCATTAATTGCTAACTATTTAACTTCAAAATTAGGTGATAAATTCCCTGAAATTATTACCCTTTCATATGAAAAGGTTCAAAACTTAAGATATGGAGAAAATCCTCACCAAGAAGCTGCTTTTTACAAAAATTCTATTTCCGGTTTCTGTTTAGGTGATGCTGAACAACTTAATGGTAAAGAGCTTTCATTTAATAATATTCAAGATACAAATGCTGCTCTACAGATATTAAAAGAGTTTACTCAACCTACTGTTGTTGCTGTAAAACACATGAATCCTTGCGGTGTTGGTTCTGGTAGTAATCTAAATCTAGCTTGGAAAAGAGCATTCTCCGCTGATCCTATATCTATTTTCGGAGGAATAATTGTAGCAAATAGAGAGATTAATGAAGAAACTGCAAAAGAGATGAGCGAACTATTTTTAGAAATTATAGTTGCACCTCATTTCACAGATTCAGCTTTAGAAGTTTTTTCTAAAAAGAAGAACTTAAGAGTTTTAAAACTTGATTTAAATAAAGAGGTTAAAAATAGTTTAAGTATAACTAATGTTTGTGATGGAGTTTTAATTCAAGATATGGATAGCATCTCTAACTTTAAAGATACAGATATATCAAAACTTCAATGTGTAACAGAAAAACAACCTAGCGAAAAAGAGTTAGAAGAGATGAAGTTTTTATGGAAAATAGTTAAACATGTTAAATCCAATGCTATTGTTATAGGCAATGGTTCTCAAACTTTTGGAGTTGGAGCTGGACAAATGAATAGAGTTGGAGCTGCTAAAATAGCCCTGGAACAATCTAAAGAAAAAGCTGCTGGAGCATTCCTTGCCTCTGATGCATTTTTCCCAATGAGTGACACTGTTGAGCTTGCTGCTAAATATGGAATTAAAGGGATTATTCAACCTGGAGGTTCTATTAAAGATAAAGAGTCTATTGATAAATGTAATGAACTTGGAATTACTATGCTTTTCACAAATAGAAGACACTTTAAACATTAATTTTTGGAGGATAAATGAAAGTTTTAGTTATTGGTAAAGGTGGGCGTGAACATGCTATTGCATGGAAAATAA
Source organism: uncultured Fusobacteriaceae bacterium (assembly GCA_947072715.1). The sequence goes on from CAMTJB010000232.1 coordinate 1,345, forward strand.
ACTCTAGTCCAAAGGTATCAACAGTTTATTGTGCTCCTGGAAATCCAGGAACAGCTAATTTTTGTAAAAATATACCTATAAATGATAATCAAATCGATGAGCTCTTAGATTTTGCTAAAGAGAATTCAATAGATTTAACAATAGTCGGTCCAGAATCTTCACTGTCTTTAGGAATAGTTGATAAATTTCAAGAGCATGGATTAAAAATATTTGGTCCTAGTGCTGTTGCTACTCAAATAGAAAGTAGTAAGAAATTTGCTAAGGATTTAATGAAAAAATATAATATTCCAACTGCTAACTATGAAAGTTTTACAGATTTAAATGAAGCGTTGAAATATATAGAGGTTCAAGGTGTACCTATTGTTATAAAAGAAGACGGCTTAAAATCAGGTAAAGGAGTAACTGTGGCTTTTACTTTAAAAGAAGCTAAGGAGGCTTTAAATAAAGCTTTTGCCATTGAAAATAATAGAGTAGTTATTGAAGAGTATTTAGAAGGATTTGAATTTTCTTTAATAGCTATGGTTCATAATAAAATGGTTATCCCCCTTGAAGTTGCTCAAGATCATAAGAGAGTTTTAGATAACGACCTAGGTCCTAATACTGGTGGTATGGGAGTTTATTCCCCTGTACCTAGCATTACCCCTGAAATAATTGAAAAGTCTATAAGAGAGATTATTCAACCTACAGTGGATGCAATGGATATTGAAGGTACGCCTTTTACAGGATTCCTTTTTGCTGGTATTATGCTAACTAAAAATGGGGTAAAAACTATTGAATTTAATGCTAGACTTGGAGATCCTGAATCACAGGTAATCCTTCCAAGAATGAAAAGTGATTTTTTAGATATTATCCTTGAAGTTGCTCAAGATCATAAGAGAGTTTTAGATAACGACCTAGGTCCTAATACTGGTGGTATGGGAGTTTATTCCCCTGTACCTAGCATTACCCCTGAAATAATTGAAAAGTCTATAAGAGAGATTATTCAACCTACAGTGGATGCAATGGATATTGAAGGTACGCCTTTTACAGGATTCCTTTTTGCTGGTATTATGCTAACTAAAAATGGGGTAAAAACTATTGAATTTAATGCTAGACTTGGAGATCCTGAATCACAGGTAATCCTTCCAAGAATGAAAAGTGATTTTTTAGATATTATCTTAAATCTACTTAATAATCAAAATACAGAAATATTTTGGGATGAGAGATTTGCTCTAGGAGTTGTTCTTGCATCTACTGGATATCCTGAATCTTTTACAAAGGATTCACCTATAGAAATAACTAATCTTTTAAAGGAAACACTTCTTTTCCATATGGGAACTAAGCTTGAAAATAATCAACTATTAACTAATGGGGGAAGAGTTTTAATTCCAGTTACTTTAGGAAGTAGTTTAAAAATAGCTAAAGATTTAGCTTATAGCGAAATAAAAAAAATAAAATGTAACAAGCTATTTTTTAGAAATGATATTGGAAATAAATCTTTAATTTAATCTTACAATAAAAAGGAGAATATACA
>CAMTJB010000233.1 GCA_947072715.1 uncultured Fusobacteriaceae bacterium
AAAAATGAATTTAATACATAATTTATATTATGAATTTTTTCTTAATAATTAATTGATATATTAAATTTCTATCTTATATAATTATTAAGTTATTTTATTTTAGATATAAAAATGCTGTTTCACAACATAGTTTTACAGCAATTTCTAAAGCGTCTTCATCCATATCAAATTTAGGATGATGATGAGGATATATAATTCCTTTAGACTTATTTCCACATCCAACAAAAGCAAAAGCTCCTGGAACTTCATTTAATAAAAATGCCATATCTTCACCTATGGGCATTTTTTCACATTGAAATAAATTTATCTCTGGTAACTTTTCTCTAACCATTCCCTGAATTTTATCTACAACTTCTGGATCATTAACTAAAACTTGTCCTATTGCCCAATCGTGAGTAAACTTAGTTTTAACCCTAAATGTTTCTCCTGTGTATTTTATAATCCTTTCCATCTTTTTAGGTATATCTTCTATTAATTCTTTTGAAAAAGTTCTAGTTGTCCCTTCTAAAATTGCTTCATTAGCTATTACATTAAATCTTGATCCTGAATTAAATTTACCAATAGTTATAACTGCTGTATCTGTTGGGTTTACCTCTCTACTTATTATTGTTTGAAGATTTTGTACTAAGCTTGCTCCTGCAACAATTGGATCTACACACTGATGTGGCATAGCCCCATGCCCTCCAACGCCTTCTAACTCTATTTTAAACACTCCTACAGCTGCCATTCTTGCCCCTGGATCTAAGTTTACAGTTCCTGTTTCAAAATCTGCCCAAAGGTGAAGTCCAAATATTTTTTCTACATCTTTCAAAACACCATGCTCTATTAGGACTTTAGCTCCTTTTCCTGTTTCTTCTGCTTGTTGAAATAATAACTTTATAGTTCCCTCTATATTCTCTATCTGACTTTGAAGATACTTCGCACTTCCTAATAAAGTTGCTATATGACCATCATGTCCACAGGCATGCATAAATCCCTCATTAGCAGATTTGAATTCACATGTATTTTCTTCTTTTATAGATAGAGCATCTATATCAGCCCTTAATGCTACTATTTTTCCTGGTTTCTTTCCTACTATTGTCCCTACAACTCCATAATCTCCAACTACTTCAAAAGGAATTCCCATTAATCCTAGCTCTTCTTGTATTTTTTTTGAAGTCTCTTTCTCTTCAAAACTTACTTCTGGATATTTGTGAAAATGCCTTCTCATTTTAATAACGTATTCTCTTAGTTCATTAGTATAATTCATAATCTTCTCCTTTTTTAGTTTATAATAATTTTGAAAATATTCCTGCAACTATTACTGATACTATTGTTACACTTACAAACCCACCAACAAGCATTTTTGGAAGTATATTTTTTGTAATATATCCTGTCTCCTCTTCAGTTTCTCCAACCGCCCTAGAAGCTTCATTTGTTAATACATAATTTGCTGGAAAACCATAAAAAGCATTTAAAGCTATTGCTACTGACATCTCTTTACTATATCCTAAAACTCTTCCAACCATCATAGCAACAATCACTAATCCTATAGTTGCAAAAACTATTACTCCTACCATTGGAACAATAATTTTTCCTAGAGCATCTGGTGTTGCTGTACTAAGTGATTGAAATATTAAAACCATTATTGAGGCTAGTACTATTCCAAAAGATGCCGTTTTATCTAATACTCTTTTTTGAATAAATCCTATTTCTGCACCAACAGCCCCATAAACTAAGCAAATAACAAATTTAGAAATTACTCCACCTAACATTTTTTCTGTTAATACAGCTAAACATGCAACCAATGCCGTTTGAAAAAAATAAAAATATGCATTTTGATATTTTTTTGGAATTATCATAAAAAACGATTTGTCTTCAATTGCTTTTTCTTCAACAATATTAACAATTTCTACTGCTTCTATTTCATCCTCTTTAAATTTTTTCTGTAATCTTCTTGCTTCTTTTTTTAATGCGTAAGCTGTTAATGGATATCCTATAAATCCTTGCATTACGTATAATAATATGGCTAAAAGTGATAAATCTGGTAACCCTTTTGCTGCTGCTACATCTTTCATTATTATAGCTGCTACTAATCCACCTGTTAATGGTGGTACAGAAACATACAACACTGATTTTTCAAATACAAACCATCCAATTCCTATTATTCCTCCAACTATCCCTATAACTCCACTCAATGAAATAATAGCACTTCTCCACTCTCTTTTTAACTCATTTATACTGAACATCGTTCCCATATGCGTAATAATTAAGTACATTGCTAGCATTGATACAGGCATAAAGAGTCCAGACATCTCCATTAAGTTTTTAGGTAGAATTGTCCAAAATCCAACTAGAAATATAACTGCACTCATGAATACAGAAGGTACTATTGCTTTAGTTTTTGTAGATATAAACTCTCCTATCGTTAATATTAGCATTATTGTTGCAAATGCCGTTAGCACATCCCATGTCATAATCTTCATCCCCTTTTTTTATATTTTACACTAATAAAAAAAATTAGCTTGTTGACTATTAGAACATTATTTATAAAATATGTCAATAAAAAATGAACAAAAAAAAGTATCTCTTAAAGAGATACTTTAATTTCATTAATTTTTTCAAACTAATTTTATTTATTTTATTTTAAGAAATATCTAGTATGTAATAACTCATGTGCTTTTTTACTTAAAGGATAATCTAAATAATCATCATAAATTTTCTTAACATGCTCATTTTCATGAGATCTTCTGATTTCAGAATTTCTATCGATAGTGTTTAATCCTTCAGCTCTTTTCTCTAAAGTTTCTTGCTTTTTAGTTGCTTTTGGTTGTCCACCTCCACCAACACATCCACCTTTACATGCCATGA
>CAMTJB010000234.1 GCA_947072715.1 uncultured Fusobacteriaceae bacterium
AAACTATGGAAAAAGTAAAGTTTAAATTAAACGGAATTGAAAGAGAATTTTATGCAGATTTAATGGGAGTAGCTAAAGATTTTTTAAGAGAAAATGGAATAATCTCTTTACGTGAAGGGTGTGATGGAGAGGGTGTTTGTGGACTTTGCTCAATTATACTTAATGGAAAAGTAGCAAATTCATGTATCTTAGTAGTTGGACAATTAGAAGGAAAAGATATATATACAACGGCGTATTTTTCTGGAAAAAATGCAATGGATAAATTGCAAGAGGCTATGCTAATTGCTGGAGTAACACAGTGTGGATATTGTTCACCAGCTATTTATAATTCATTCAATAATCTACTTTCTAAAAATCAAAATCCAACAAGAGATGATGTGAAGGATGCTTTATCTGGTACTTATTGTAGATGTACAGGATATGAGCAAATGTATGATGTAGTTAAAATATATCAAACAATTATGAATGGGGAAAAGTACCCAGAGGAAAAATTAAGACCAGAATTTAGAATTGTAGAGTCTTCAAAATGTAAAGTAGATGGAGCAAGACTTATAAAAGGTGAAAAATCATTTGTTGAAGATTATGTAGAGCAAGATTCATGTTTCATGAAAATATTAGGAAGTCCTTATGCCAGTGCTTATATAAAAGATATTGATACAACAGAAGCTGAAAAATTACCAGGAGTAGAGTTTATATTAACTTATAAGAATGCACCTAAAATCAACTACGGTAGATCAGGGCAAAGTTATCCAGAACCTACACCATATGATAGACAGTTAATGGGACAGAAGCTTTATCATTACGGAGATAGAGTTGCAGCAGTTGTAGCAAGAAATAAATGGATAGCAGAAGAAGCTATAAAATTAATAAAAGTGGAATATGAAGTATTAAAACCAGTTCTTTCAGTTCATGATGCTATAGCAGAGGGAGCCCCAGCAGTACATGGAGGAGAAGTAAATTATTTAAATAAAGTTACAGAAAATAATAAAGAGGTAGATTCAAGAGAGACACCGATAACTTATAATTTTTCTTGTGGTGAAAACCTTAATAAGAATATAATTGGATCAGCATCAGGAGAGCTTGGTGACGTTTCTAAGGCAATAAATGATTCAGATGTAGTTCTTAGTGAGAAGTATATAACAAGTAAGGTTGTACCGGCACCTATGGAGACTCATGCGTCTTTTACAAAGATGGAAGAGGGGAGATTAGTGGTAATAGCTTCTACTCAGACACCTTGGCATATGAGAAGAATTTTATCTCGTGTAATTGGGATTCCAGAAAACAAGATAAGAGTAATAAAAGAAAAAATAGGTGGAGGTTTTGGATCTAAACAAGATGTTACTATGGAGGAACTTGCTGCTTACATAACATGGACAACAGGACTATCTATTTATACTAGATTAACAAGAGAAGAAAACTTTACTATGTCAACATCGAGACATAATGCAGAGATAGATGTAAAATTATCTGCTAAGAGTAATGGGGTTATTACAGGTGCAGATGTAAATGTACTTTCAAATGGTGGAGGATACGCTAATAATTCATGGACAGTTTCTAAAATGATGTATTCAGTACCTTTTACAATATTTAATATTCCTAACTTTAAATATGATATGAAAGTGTTATATACTAATTTAACAACTTCAGGAGCGTACAGAGGTTATGGAGTAACTCAAGGAGCTTTTGCTGCAAACGTAGCGATGAGAGAGCTTGCAAACAAATTAGGAATAGATCACCTTGAATTTTTAAAGAAAAATCTAATGAAAAGAGATATGCCAATGGTACTTGATTCTTTCTTTGCAGGAAAAGATGTTTCTCATGCTAAGAAATTGAAAAGTTATGGATTAATAGAAGCATTAGAAAAAGGTGCTGAAATGATAGGATGGGGAAATAAGGCGACACCAAAAGAGTCTCACATAAAAGTAGGACAAGGAGTTGCTGTTATTTTACAAAAATCAGGACTTCCTCTAGTTGATGCAGCTAATGCTAATATAACTTTACTGGAAGATGGAGGTTTTGTATTAAGATTTGGAGGAACAGATTTAGGGCAAGGGCTAAATACAGCTTCTGTTCAGCTAGCAGCTGAGTGCTTAAAAGTAGATATGGATAGCATAGCTTATGTAACATCAGATACAGACACAACTCCTTATGATGTGGGAAGTTATGCTTCTTCAGGAACACAATTCACAGGTGGAGCAGTAATTAAAGCTTGTCAAGATATGAGAGAACAATTAAAAGAGAGAGCTTCTGAAGAGTTAGGAGAATTAGTAGATGATTTAGAATTAGCATATCCTGCAAAAGTTGTAAGTAAAAAAACAGGAAAAGAGATTCCTTATTCAAAAATAGGATTTAAATCTATTAGTGGAGTTGGAAAGGGTGAAATATTAGGAAAAGGTGTATTTACTACAGATGAATATGTAATTCCTTATGCGGCGCATTTTGTTGAGGTAGAAGTAGATACTCACACAGGAAAAGTTAAAATAAAAAAATATCATGCAGTTCATGATTGTGGTATACCAATAAATCCAGCATTAGCAAAAGGACAAGTATATGGAGCATCAGTTCAAGGAATTGGTTATGCATTATATGAGGAGATGAAGTTTGATGAGAATGGGAAACTGCTAAATCCTAGTTTCTTAGATTATAAAATGCCTAAAATTAAAGAGATTCCAGAAGATTTTAGAGTTGAATTTGTATATACTGAAGATTTAGGAGAAGAGTTTGGACAAAGAAAATCATTAGGAGAAATCTCTATAAATGGAGCAGCTCCAGCAATATCAAATGCTATTTATGATGCTATTGGATTAAATATGAGAGAGTTACCAATGACTCCTGAGAA
>CAMTJB010000235.1 GCA_947072715.1 uncultured Fusobacteriaceae bacterium
TAGAGAATGGATAAAAGAACAATTCTTATCTCTTAATAAGTATAGAGACAGAGAGTTTACTTTATTAGGAGTAGCGGGGACTGTATCAAAACAAGTAACAATTTTAGAAAAAATGGATGTTTACGATAGTAATAAAGTTGATGGATACATATTGTCTTTAAAAAATATTAAAGATAATTATGAGATGTTAATTGGAAAATCTTTAGAAGAAAGAAAACATTTACCAGGGTTAGAGCCTAAGAGAGCGGAGTATGTAATTGCAGGAACACTAATTTTACTTACTCTATTAGAAGAGGTTTTTGAAAAAAATAAAATTATATTTTCTGAAGTAGATAATTTAGAAGGATCAACAATATATTTTGAATAAAAAGATGTCTCAAGTTTAAATTTATCGTTTAAACTTGGGATTTTTATTTTTTATATTATTACGACATATGATATAATTATCATATAAAATAAATTGTGGGAGGTAGAAAAATTAAAAAGATACTAGATAGATGCTCAATCGGTGGTTGAGCCAATAAAATAGGACCGGAGGTTCTGTCAAAGTTATTAAAAGACCTTCCAAGAGTGGAAGATAAAAATTTAATAGTAGGATATGAAAAAGCAGATGATGCTGCAGTATATAAGTTAACTGAAGATATTGCGTTGATTCAAACATTAGACTTCTTTACTCCAATGGTAGATGATCCTTATATCTTTGGTCAAATAGCAGCAGCAAATTCACTAAGTGATGTGTATGCAATGGGTGGAATACCTAAAACTGCTATGAATATTGTATGTTTTCCTGAAAAAGGAGATTTAGAAGTATTAAAAGAAATATTAAGAGGTGGAGCTGAAAAAATAGCTGAATCAGGAGCTATTTTATCTGGAGGTCATTCAGTACATGACCCAGAGACAAAATATGGTCTATCAGTAACAGGTATAGCTCATCCAGATAAGATATGGAAAAATGGCGGTTCCAATACAGGTGATATTATAATAATAACTAAGCCACTTGGAACAGGTATAATATCAACAGCTTCAAAGATTGGAGAAGCGACACAAGAAGCAATAGACAACAGTGTAAAATATATGACGCAATTAAATAAGTATCCAGCAGAAATACTTATGAATTATGAAATAACTGCATGCACAGATATAACAGGATTTGGATTTTTAGGTCACCTATATGAGATGTCTCTTGCAACAGAGAAAACATTTATAGTTGAAGCTGAATTAGTTCCATATATAAAAGAAGCAAAAGAGTATGCAGAGGAATTTTTTATAACGGCTGGGGGACAAAAAAATAGGCATTTTGTAGAAAAAAATGTAGAAATGAGCGATGCTCCTTTTTGGTTACAAGAGATAATGTTAGATCCACAAACATCTGGCGGACTACTTTTCACAGTAAATCCCAAAATTATAAATGAGATTACAGAAGAATTTAATTCTAAAAACATAGAATTTTGGATTATTGGAAGTGTAGTGGATAAGGAAAATAAAAATATAATAGTGAGGTAGAAATGAAGCAGGAACTTCTTAGAAAATTACCAAAGGTAGATAAACTTTTAAAATCAGAAGAGTTATTTGATTTGGGAAGAGAGTTAGATTATTATACTTTTATAGAGACGATAAAAAAGAGTATTGAGCTGTATAGAGAGGGAATATTAAAAGGTGAAATCATAAATTTTGAAGAAAAAGATGTGATTAATAAGATAATAGAATTAAGTAGTAGAAATAGATTAAACAGTTTAAGAAAAGTAATAAATGGTACAGGAACTATAATTCATACTAACTTAGGTAGATCAAAATTTTCTGAAAGAGTTATAAAAAATATAACAGAAATAGGATTGAACTACAATAATTTAGAATATGATTTAGAGAAAGGTCAAAGAGGTAGTAGATACTCACATTTAGAAAGTTTAATTTGTAAAGTGACAGGAGCAGAAGCAGCAGTTGTTGTTAATAATAATGCAGCCGCAGTAATTTTAGCTTTAAATGAACTCTCTAAAGGAAAAGAAACTATTGTTTCTAGAGGTGAGTTAGTGGAGATAGGTGGATCTTTTAGAGTCCCAGAAATAATGAAATTATCAGGAACAAAATTGGTGGAAGTTGGAGCTACAAATAGAACTCACCCTAAGGATTATAGAGAAGCTATTACGGAAGATACAGGTCTTTTATTGAAAGTTCATACATCAAATTATAAGATGAGTGGATTTGTAAGTAGTGTATCCATAGAGGAAATAGCAGCCCTTGGAAAAGAAAAAGGAATACTGACTATGGAAGATATTGGAAGTGGAGTTTTAGTTGATTTTTCTAAATATGGTGTAACAAAAGAACCTACAGTTCAAGAGTCTATAGCTGCTGGAATTGATATTGTTACTTTTAGTGGAGATAAACTTTTAGGTGGACCTCAAGGTGGAATAATAGTAGGGAAAAAAGCTATTATTGAAAAACTTGCTAAAAATCAATATATGAGAGCTTTTAGAATGAATAAAATGTCTATAGCAGCTTTAGAAGTTACTTTTAAATATTATTTAGATGAAAGAGAAGCTATAAAAAATATTCCTACATTGAATATGATTTTAGAAAACTCTCAAAAAGTTAAAGAAAAAGCTGAAGAGCTATATCAAGGGCTTGAAAATCTGGGGATAGAAACTAAGGTTATATCAACAAGAGCGAAAATAGGTGGAGGATCAATGCCAGAAGAAACAGTTCCATCTTATGGAATTGCTTTCAAAGGAAATGCAAATGCTTTAGAAGAGAAATTTAGAAAAAATATATTACCAATAATAGGAAGAATATATGACGATAGCTTTGTAATTGATATGAAAACAGTTTCAAA
>CAMTJB010000236.1 GCA_947072715.1 uncultured Fusobacteriaceae bacterium
CTGGCTATAGGTGCAGGTGGTAATCCTTTGTTTTTGTATGTATTATATGGAGATTCTATCTCTAAATCTTTATAGTACATTCTTTTTTTCGTATAATCATATAAATAATTTACCGTAGCATCTGAAGAAAGAGTCATCCCTTTTTTCATTCTATTATAGAAAGCTGAAGCTATTACAGGCTTTTCATCTTTTTTCATAGCTTCTCTCTCTATAATTGATGCCATTATAAGTTTTTGATAAAACTCCTCTTTATCAGGATATTTTTCTGGTGGGAATTTTTTTAAAAACTCTCTTAAAATTATTTCTAAAGCTTGGTACTCACTGTAGTTTGATGGAATCAAATATGTTTCTGGATAAAAATAACCTTCAAAATTTCCATTTGGAGTTGGATAAGGAAACTTCATTACTTTTAATGCTTCATATATTTTTTCTGATTTCCATTTATCATTTTTTACAAGAATTTTTACTATATTTTTAAAACTATACCCCTCTGGTATAGTAACTTTTTCAACTTTAGAACTACCACTTTCTAATATATTTATTATCTCTTTTATTGAATAGTTTCCTCTAATTTCATAATATCCAGCTTTTATTTTTTTCCCGCCATCCCTATTCTTTAAATATAATTTAAAATATATTGATTTTGCTACATCTAATTTTTCAAGAGATTTTATTAAGGGTACGTCTTTTTTTATCTCTAGAAGAGTTTTATATCTCTCCTTCTTATTAATTGAATATTCATATGATGCAAAAAAAACACCACATATTACTATTATTAACATTATAATTTTTATAATATTCTTCTTCATTTTTTATTTTCTCCTTATAACTATATTATTACTATTATACTTTAATTTTAAAAATTATTCAAAATTAAAGTATACACTATAATAAAACAATTTTATATGAAGAAAACTGCCACTAATTTTTAGAATCAGTGACAGTCTGTTTGTTATTATCTTTTTTTACTTTCTTTAGCCTTTTCAATTAAAGGTTTCTTTCCAGTTCTTTCTACTTCAAAAGCATCAATTATTACTTCTGCTTCTTTAAATGGAACTGATACGAAAGAGAAATTCTCATAAAGTTCAACGTTTCTTATTTTATTTTCAGCTACATTAGCTTTCTTACTGATTTTATCTAATAATTTCTTTAAAGTAATTCCATCTTTTTTACCTAAAGCGATGAATAATCTTACTTTACCTGTTGTATCTAAACCATCATCATCAGAAGAATTATTTCTATCTCTTGAAACTCTTTCTCTTGGCTCTCTATCTCTAGAATCTCTTGAGTCTCTTGAATCTCTATCTCTTCTTGGGCTATCTCTTCTATCAGAAGGTGAAGAAGATGAAATTTCAGAGTAGTTGCTCTCATCTAACTCATGATCATAAGCATTCTTAAGTAAAGCTGCTATGATTGTATGAGGATCTGAGTTTACTAATAACTCATTTGCCATTTCGTCAAAGTTCTTGAACTCTCCACTAGCGATGATTGCATCTATTTCAGATACTATTCTTCCTTTTTTAGCAATGATAATATCCTTGATTCTTGGAAGTTTCTCTTGTCTGATTTCTGTCTTAACTATCTTTTGGATATACATAAGTTTTCTGTATTCAGATGGAGTTATGAAAGTAATAGCTGTACCTTTCTTTCCTGCTCTTCCTGTTCTTCCTATTCTATGTACATATGCTTCAGCCTCTTGAGGTATAGCAAAGTTAATAACGTGTGATAAATCATTTACGTCAATTCCTCTTGCAGCAACGTCTGTTGCAACTAGAACATTAAGTTTCTTAGCTTTAAATCTCTTTAAAGTTACTTCTCTGTGGTTTTGGCTAATATCTCCGTGTAACCCTTCAGCGTCGTATCCTCTATCGTTAAGCTTTCCAACTAATTCATTAACGTCATTTTTAGTTCTACAGAAAACTATACCGTAGAAATCTGTTGCTAAATCCATTATTCTACATAAAGCTTCAAACTTATCTCTATCTCTTACTTCGAAATAAATTTGGTCAGTTAAATCTGTAGTTAACTCTCTAGCTTTTACAGATAAAACTTCATGCTCTTTCATATGGTTTTGAGCTATTCTTAATATCTCTGGAGCCATAGTTGCAGAGAAGAATAACATTTTTTTATCTTCATTTGTAGATTCTAATATTTTTTCAATATCTTCAACGAATCCCATGTTTAACATCTCATCAGCTTCATCTAAAACGAAGAATTTAAGATTATCTATTTTTAAAATTCCTCTGTTCATTAAGTCCATAACTCTTCCAGGTGTTCCAACAACGATATCTACACCTTTTCTTAATTGCTTAATTTGGAATTCCATTGATTGCCCACCATAAACTGGTGCTACTCTTATTTTTCTACCGTAAGATAATGCGCTCATCTCTTCAGATACTTGAACTGCAAGTTCTCTAGTTGGTGTTAAAACTATAGCTTGAATATGTTTTCCATTCTCATCTATTGTCTCTAATATTGGAAGAGAGAAAGCCGCAGTCTTTCCTGTTCCTGTTTGTGCTTGACCTATTATATCTTTAGTTCCTGTTAAAAGTGCAGGAATCGTAAGTTCTTGTATTGGACTTGGCTTCTCATACCCTTTTTTTGCTAAAGCCTTTAACGTTTTTTCTGAAAGCCCTAAATTTTTAAATTCTACTAATTTTTCTAATTTTTCCATTAGTCACATCCTTAATTTTTTTTTTTATAATAAAAATCAATATTTTTTCTATTTACTATTTATTCTAAAATCTCTTACAGCCATTAAGACTACGCTTAAACATATAAATATGTAAATATCTCCATTTTTAACTTT
>CAMTJB010000237.1 GCA_947072715.1 uncultured Fusobacteriaceae bacterium
CAAGAAGCATAGATCCAGCATTAATAATATCTGTTATTACTAAAATAGCCATATTATAGCCATTCTTTTTTACTTCGAAATTTAAAGAGTCAAGAATTTCATCTTTTCTTTTTAAAACTCCTTCAATATCAACAGTATTTATTTGAGATATTGAAATATTGTATCCACCCATAATAAATGCCTTCATATCAGCATGAATAATTGAATCGGCTGACATGTCATCTAGAGATGTTCCAGCGATTAACATATCCATACCAAACTTTTCATAGTCTTCAATTCCAGCAATTTTAGCAAGTTCAATTACGCATAATTTATCTTTTTCAGTAGCTGTAGGTGATTTGAATATTAAAGTATCTGAAAGTATTGCACTCATCAGTAAGCCAGCAACTGTTTTGCTTGGAACAATGTTAGCTTCCTTGTATAATCCATAAACGATTGTACAAGTAGATCCAACAGTTTCAGCATTAATTTTAACTGGTTCATTAGTTTCAAAGTTAGCAAATTTATGGTGATCAATAACTTGAATAATACTAGAGTCTTGTATCCCATCAACTGTTTGTGCCTTTTCGTTATGGTCTAATAAAACAACTTTTTTTCTTGTGAAATTAATTAAGTTTTTTGTTCTAATTGTTCCATAAACTTCACCATTTTTATCGATAACAGGGAAGTTAGTTTGAGTAACTTCTTTCATAATATCTCTAATTTCATGTAAATAGTCATCTGTTTTAAATGAATAAAAACCATTTACTCTCATAATAGAAGCTATTGAGATTGATTGACTAATTAATCTAATAGTTTTAAAAAGAGAAATATTAACTTTATAAATACAACAATCAATATTGTCACGACGAGAAATGTAATCCCCTTCTTCACCACAAATAATTATAAGCCTAGCTCCAGCAGCAATAGCACGATCAATTCCATCAACCATAGTTGTAGTAAGAACAATGTCACCAGTTAAAGTTTTATCTAATTGAGAAACCGCACGTAAATTTCCTTTTATTACTCCAGTTGGATATTTTCCGCTAACGATAGTACCATTTAAGATATTTTTTAAACTTTCATAAGTAGCACTGAAAACAGTGAAAAGATCATCATGCTCTAAGTTTAAATAAGTATTTGCTATATCAGATATATGAATCATACCTTTTAAGTGGTTTTTATTATCCACAACAGGTAAACTCGAAAAGTTTTCGTTAGTCATAATATCAAGAGCCTCTTTAAGAGAGCTATTATAGTTTAGTATTTTTTTTTCAACTCTAGTTAAATCAGAAATCTGAGGACTAACTGTTGAAAGTAATTCAGGTGCCTTTACATTAAAATAGTCAAGTACATGTAAAGTTTCTTTGCTTAACTCCCCAAGTCTATAAGGAACCATTTTTTCTCCAAGTTGAGATCTTAACTTAGAAAAAGAAATTGCAGAGCAAATTGAGTCTGTGTCAGGATTCTTATGTCCAAACGCTAAAATGTGATTCATTAAAAAAACCTCCAATAAATACGAAAATATTACTACATATTATATCATTATTTTTAAAATAGAACAAATTAAAAATCTAATCTTTTAAAAATATTTTTACAGTTGTTCCTTTATCAAGCACACTACTGATAAAAATACGACCATTAAGGGAAGAAACAATAGATTTAACAATAGGAAGACCTAAACCATATCCACTACCCTCTTCACTATTTTTATTATTAACTTTAAAAAATTTGTTAAATAAAAAAGGAAGGTCATCTTTTGAAATACCAACACCATGATCTATTACATATATAAGACATGACTTAGAATTGTATGAAAGAATAATTTCAACAGGGTTGTCATTTCCATATTTTATAGCATTTTCAACAATGTTTCTAAGAACTTGCTTGCATAGAATCCAGTTACTATTAAAAATATAATTTTTAGCTTGAAAATGAATAATTTGATTAGGATAGAGAATATTCATCTCTTGAATGACATCGTTAATAATTTCCAATAGATTAATCTTTTCCTTGTCTAAAACTGGTTTAGAATCACACCTAGATAAGAAAAGTAATTTTTCAACAAGTCTTTCCATATTGTTGATTTCACTGCTAATAGTATCAATAGACTCTTTTATAAGGTCTGGATTAGAATTTATTGATTTTTTTAAAAGTGAAGAATAATTTTTTAAAATAAAAATAGGTGTTTTAAGTTCATGAGAAGCGCTATTAACAAAATCCGTTTGAAGGTCTGAATGGTCTTTTAATCTTTTTAGCATTTTCTCATAGGATTTTATAATGTTGAAGAACTCTTCATATGTAACGTTTGAATTAAAATTAGAAATTGTAGTGTTAAAAGAATCTAGTTTAATATCATCTGAAATTTTTTCAATTTTTAAAAGCTCAGGAATAAAGCTATTATAAAATCTATTCATAATTTTAATACACAAAAAAAGAAGAACAAGAAGCATTATACTTGAAATAAAAAATAGATTTTTGAAGAAAAATATTAATGATGAAAGTTCTTTTATAATCCTATTTTCAATTACTCCATTGTATTCAGTTAGTATTCGCTTGTTTAATACCCAGTATTCTAAATTATAATACTGAATTTTATCTTTTAGAGGAAGAGGTCCTAAATCAGGAGGGTGTTTATCCTTAAAAGTAATGGAATTATTAGTTATAATTATAGAAATATTGGAAATTTCTGGACTTTCTTTAAAAACTTCAGAGAGAAAATAAGCTAAATCCTTATGCTCTGGTTCTGAAAATTCGGTTTCTAAAAAAGTTGCAACGTTGTAAATTTCTTGTCTAGTATAGCTGTACTGATAACTAGCTATATAATAA
>CAMTJB010000238.1 GCA_947072715.1 uncultured Fusobacteriaceae bacterium
GTTTTATATTCTAGTTTAATTGTTTATTGACTTTTTAGCTATTATAACGTAATATAACTATTAATAAAAAATTATTTTTTTTTTTACTAAATTTAAAAGGAGGTTACTATCTATGTTTTTTAATCCGGTTATTCTTTCTGTTTCCACAATGATTATTCTTTGTCTTTTCAGACTCAATGTCATTTTAGCTATTCTTATAGCTGCTCTTGTAGCAGGAATGTCTTCAGGAATGTCTTTATCTCAAACAATGTCTACCCTGATAAATGGTATGGGGGGTAATTCAGAAACTGCTCTTAGCTATATCCTTTTAGGAGCTCTTGCTGTTGCTATTAACAATACCGGTATTACCTCTATTATTTCAAACAAAATCTCTAAGTTTGTTAGTGGAAGAAGAAAAATTCTATTATTTTTAATTGCTATTTTAACTTGTTTTTCACAAAATTTAATACCAGTTCACATTGCCTTTATTCCTATATTAATTCCACCTTTATTAAAACTCATGAATGTTCTTAAATTAGATAGAAGAGCTATGGCTTGTTCTCTTACATTTGGACTTAAAACACCATACATTATTTTACCAGTAGGGTTTGGATTAATTTTTCATACAATTATTAAAGATCAAATAATTGCAAATGGGATAAATATACATCTTTCTCAAGTATGGAAATCCACTTGGATTTTAGGAGTTGCTATGATTGTAGGACTTCTTGTTGCTAATTTTATAAGTTACAGTAAAGATAGAGAATACAAGGATTTACCTCTTATTGGTGGTTCTTCTATTGAAAGTACTGTTATGGAACCTAAACATTGGATAACATTGGTTGCTGCTATTGCTGCCTTTGCTATTCAACTCTCCACTGGGTCTCTTCCTTTGGGGGCGATTACTGCTCTTGGTATAATGATTACATTTAAAATAATTAAGTGGAATAATATAGACTCTACTATAAGCGGTGGGATAGGTATTATGGGGCTTATCGCCTTTATTATGTTAGTAGCTGCTGGATATGGAAACGTTATAAGAGAAACTGGCGGTATTACTACTCTTGTTTCAAGTGTCATAGGAGTTGTAGGTGGTAGTAAAGTTTTAGGTTCTTTGCTTATGCTTCTAGTTGGACTTTTTGTAACTATGGGAATAGGTACATCCTTTGGTACAATCCCTATCTTGGCTGCTATTTATGTCCCTTTATGTATAAGTTTAGGAATCTCGCCAGCTGGAACCATTGTCCTTATTGCTGCAGCTGGTGCCCTTGGAGATGCTGGTTCTCCTGCTTCAGATTCAACTCTTGGACCAACAGCTGGACTTAATGCAGATGGACAACATAATCATATTTGGGATACTTGTGTTCCTACATTCTTGCACTATAATATTCCACTGATGATTGCAGGTTTGATAGGAGGAATATTTTTTTAAATGAAGCTACTTCGGTAGCTTTTTTTTATAAATAATTTACATGAATAAAAAAAAATGATAGTATAAGATAACATCAAATATTTTGTGAGGTAAAAAATGACAACAAATGAATTTATTTCATCAATTAGAAATGGAGAAGAAAAAACCTTCCTTCATATTCTAATTCAAGACACAACAATTTTTTTAATTAGATTATTAGCCTTTATTATTATTATTTATATTGGATCTCGAATTGTAAAAAAAATTGATAAATATTTCGATAAAATGTTTATTATCAATCAAGATGAAAATACTAAACAATTTATTAAATCTATCACGAAACTTGGATTATACATGATTTTTTTTCTAATTGGGCTCCTTGCATTTGGTTTTAGTGAAGGTTCCATAGCAACTATGATAAGTGCAATAGGATTAGGTATTGGTATATCTTTAAAAGATTTTCTTTCTAACTTTGCAGGTGGAGTAGTTATATTTTTTTCTAGACCTTTTACAATTGGAAATTTTATAAAAATTAACGGTGTTATGGGGAACGTTACTAAAATAGAAGTTTTCTCAACCCATATAAACAGTCTAGATGGTAGAAGAATAATCATTCCTAATAATGTTATGATAAGTGGAAATATTATAAATTATGATACTAATCTTACCAGAAGAATAAAATTAACCGTATCTGTTTCATATGACTCAGATATGAAAAAAGTTATAAGTGTATTAAAAAATATTGCTGATACATTTCCAGACTTAGATAAAACTAAAGAACCCTTTATTAATACAATGACTTATGCAGACTCTAGTATAAACATTTTATTTATGGTATGGACCCCTACTGAAAATTATTATACAGTTCGTGGGGAGTTAATGGCATTTATTTTAGAGACACTCAATAAAGAAAATATTAATGTACCTTTCAATATTCTAGATGTAACAGTCACTAATGTTACTTCAGAAAAATAATTTTAGAAATAGGAGATAAAATATGAGAGAAATAACTTGTCCATTAGAAATAACTTGTGAATTAATTAAAGGTAAATGGAGTCCTATTCTCTTGTGGAGAATGCGATTAGGACCTCAAAGATTAACTGAACTCAAAGCAATCATAATTAAATGTAATGAAAAAATGCTAATTGATCATCTGAAACTTCTTATAAAATATGGACTTATAGAAAAAAAAATATACGATATTTTTCCTAAGCATACTGAATATAGCCTAACAGATTTAGGACAAAAATTATTACCTATACTTATTGATATGCAAAAATTTGGAGAATTCTATATGAAAAGTCCTACTTTTAACAAACTATAAAGAATCAATCTATAAATTAGTTTACTAACGAACTATTTTATGATAATATATACCATACACTAGTATTAATCAAAGATTGGAGGTATTTATGG
>CAMTJB010000239.1 GCA_947072715.1 uncultured Fusobacteriaceae bacterium
TTATTATCTTTTGATTCTCTCAACATATTCATTGTTTCTAGTATCAATTTTGATCCATTCCCCTTGCTCAACGAATAAAGGTACTTGGATTTCAAAGTCAGTGTTTATTTTAGCTGGCTTCATAACTTTTCCTGAAGTATCTCCTCTTAATCCTGGCTCAGTATAAACTACTTCTCTCTCTACGAAAGTTGGTAATTCAACTGCAACTGGAGTAGACTCGTAGTAAACGATATCAAGTTCCATTCCCTCTTCTAAATAGTTAAGAGCATCTCCTAAATCTTCTTCGTTTAATTCAATTTGGTTCCACTCTGGATCAGAGAATACATAGAAGTCTCCTCCATCGTTATAAGAGTAAGTTGCTTTAACTTTCTCTAATCTGATATCGTCCATCTTGTCGTCAGCTTTGTAAACCGCGTCAGAAACATTTCCGTTTAATAAGTTTTTCATTTTAAATTTTACAACTGCAGAGTTTCTTCCTGATTTGTTGTATTCAGCTTTTAGTACTACGAATGGATCGTTTCCAATTTTAATAGTACTTCCAGATCTTAATTCTTGAGCTATTTTCATTATGATAGTCCCCCTAATTTTAATATTAAATTTATACAAATTTCTCACTGAAATTATAGCATACTTTTTTAGTTATTACAAATTGAAACTATATTATGAATTCTAATAACCTAATTTACTTTTTATGAAGTCAGTGAATTTAGTTATTAAGTCACAATTAGTTATTATATATTGAGAAAATTCTTTATTAACAGTAGTTAACTCATCTAAGTCAGAAAAGAAAATAGTAAAATCTTCTTTCTCATTTAAAGGCTTTTCTTCTGTAAAAGAATTTGATACACGAGTGTTAAATTTGAGCATAAGCTCTGAGTAATTTTGAACGAGATTTTTAAAGTTAGATAACTCGCTATTTACAAAATTATTAAAAACATTTAAAAAGCCATCTATTTTATCAAGGTGAACTAAATCATCTTGTAAGTATGCATGCCATAAGAAAGGCTTTGAAGATAAAACTCCTCTAACAAAAGAATCTTCACCTCTAACAAGGTTAAAGTCACATAGAGAAAGAAGAGAATCATATTTTGATTGAACCATAAATGGTAAAAAAAGAATATGAACTTTATCAAACTTTCCTAAATATTCGGAAGTATTATCAAAATAAAAATCGTATTTAGTTTTTAGAAGTTCCTTTATAGATAATTGAGATTTTTCTCCGAGGAAAAGAAGAATAGTCTCCTCTCTTTGGTTGTTTAACGAATCTAGTAGAGTGTTAAAATTATACTCATAAGTAAAAATTGAACCTATTTTCTTATTGTTTAAAAAATTTTCTGTTAGAAAATTAGAATATTCTAGTAAAGGGAACTCTTTGTTTTCCTCATCTTTATTATTAATATTAGAAACAGCAGATGGAATTATAACCCCACCTAATTCTGGAGATAAACCAGGCATAAAGAAAAATTTTCTAAGTTTAGGAGCTCCAATTAATGATTCTTTAAGATGGAAATCAAGTGTCCAATCTTCTGATGAAAGATACTCTAAATTAATTAAAAGAGAGCTTGATGACTTAGCTTTTTCTAAATACCAAGATGGTAAGTTATAACCAAAAGCTTCTATAATAACTTCAGAAGGATTAATTTCACTTTTATTCTTTTCTAAATAATCAAATGTAATAAACTCAATACCACTAAGTGTCTGTCTCCCTGTTTCTGTAGCTTTATTGTCTAAAGCTGTAAGTTCACATGTTTTATCTAAAAATACTCTTATTTTTATCTCTTTATTTTGTGAGTTGTATCTTTTTAAGAGCTCATTGGCAAATCTATATACTACACCAATATCTCCAAAATTATCAATAACTTCACAAAAAATATCAAAGCTTAACAAAATATCACCTCATATTTTATAGAATGAGTTTAGTAAATTTAGGAAATTATTTAAATTCACTAGACTTGCAATTAATATCCTAATTCAAAAACATTGCCTGTTCTCTTAATATATTCTTTATGAGCCCATCTAACCCAATCAGGTCTTGCAATCATACCACGACCAATAGCTACAAAGTCTAAAAGTTCATTTTCAATAAGCCAGCTAGCATCAATCTCACTCTTGATTTTTCTTACTCCAATAACAGGAATATTAACATGCTTCTTAATTTCTACTCCTAGAAAAACAACCCAGTCTAAAGGGAAAGCATATGGCATAATAACTTTAATCTCTTGTTTGTATTCAGGGTCAGGAACTCCATTTGAGACATGAAGTATATCTACACCATATTTCTCTAAGGCTTGTGCAATTGCTATTCCATCTTCAATATGAGGTTCATTTCCACCCATTCTGTAGCCAAGAATAAAATTATCATCAAAAAGTTCTTTTGTTCTTTGAATTAGCTCTCTAGAAAAATACATTCTATTTTCAAAGCTACCACCATATTTATCTGTTCTAGTATTCCAAATTCTAGAATTCAGTTGAGAGATTAAATAAGTGTGTGCTCCATGAATTTCTATTCCATCAAACCCAGCTTTTTTTGCTCTGTGGAATGCTGAAACGAATTTTTCTAAAATAGCATCTAAAGTTTCCTCAGGAACTTCTGAAATTTTATCATAAAATCCAGCATGATGAATCTGTATAATTGCAGGAGTATCGTTCTCTCTACAAATATCTGCAACTTGCTTAAGACCAGGAATAAATTTATCATCCCAAATACCAATTTGGTTGTCTCTTAGTTTACCGTTTTCACAAACACAAGATGCTTCAACTATAATCAGTCCACACCCTCCTTTTGCAACATCCTCATACC
>CAMTJB010000240.1 GCA_947072715.1 uncultured Fusobacteriaceae bacterium
TTAGCTATGGATACTGCAAAAGCTAAAATGTTAGGTTTTACAGGAAAATTAGCAATCAATCCAAGACAAATAGATACTATCCATAATGTTTTTGCACCAACAGCACAAGAGATTAGACATGCTAATAGAGTTATGGAAGCTAAAGAAGATGCTGAAAAAGCTGGACTTGGAGTATTCTCTTTAGATGGAAAAATGGTAGATTTACCAATAATAAACCGTGCAATACATACTTTAAACGTAGCAAGATTAACAGGTCTTATTGACTAATAAAAAAAGAGAGGTGCTTAAAGGATGAAAAATATTTTAGGGAGAGAAGTTCCTGATTATATAGAAGGATATGGAGAAGTTGTACATTATAACGGATATTTAAATAACAAAGTTGGAATTCATAAAAAATGCTCTACTTTTAAAAGTGTTTTACCTGGAGATGTTAAACTTCACAGAAATTTAAATGATATTTTAGATAAATTAGAATTAAAAAATGGAATGACTATATCGTTTCATCACCATTTAAGAAATGGAGATTATATATTACCAATGGTAATGGAAGAGTTATCAAAAAGAGGATATAAGGATATAACAATAGTTGCATCTTCAATATTCCCTTGTCATAAAATGTTAGTTCCTTTAATTGAGAATGGAACTGTAACACAATTATATTCAGCTTATATTTCTGGACCAGTAGCGAAAGCTATATCAGAAGGAAAATTAGCAAAACCAGCTATTATGCATACTCATGGTGGAAGAGCTAGAATCTTAGAAACTGGTGAAGTTAATATTGACTTTGCATTTGTTGCAGCTCCAACTTCAGATGAATATGGAAATATAAATGGTGTAGATGGAAAGTCAGCTTGTGGAGCATTAGGATATGCACATTCAGATGCACAGTGGTCAGATGTAGTTATAGCAATAACTGATAATCTAGTTCCATATCCAAATGAAACAATAGAAATAGATCAAACTCATTTTGATTATGTTTTAGTTGTAGATGCTATTGGAGATCCAAAAGGGATAGTATCTGGAACAACTCAGATTACTAAAGATCCAATAGGATTAAAAATAGCTGGATTAACAACTAAATTTATAGATGAATCTGGATATTTAAAAAATGAGATGAGTTTCCAAACAGGTGCAGGAGGAATATCACTAGCAGTTGCAGCAGAACTTAAAAATCTTATGAAAGAAAAAAAAGTAGTAGGTTCTTTTGCTTCAGGAGGAATCACTGGATATATAGTTGATATGTACAAAGAGGGGTTATTCAGAAATTTATTTGATGTTCAATGTTTTGATTTAGATGCTATAAAATCAGCTAAAGAAAATAAAGGACATATAACTATGTCAGCTTCTATGTATGCTAATGCAAATAATAAAGGAGCAGTTGTTAATAACTTAGATGTTGTTATATTAGGTGCAACAGAGATGGATACTAATTTTAATGTAAATGTTACAACTGGTTCTGATGGAGTAATTATGGGTGGATCAGGAGGACATGCTGATACTGCAGCAGGGTCTAAATGTTGTATTATAGTTTCTCAATTAGTTAATGCAAGAATATCTGTTATAAAAGAGAGAGTTACAACTGTAACAACTCCTGGAGAAACTGTAGATGTACTTGTAACAGAAAGAGGAATAGCTATTAACCCATTAAGAACTGATTTAATAGAGAGATTTAAAGGTTCAAGTCTTCCTATTAAAACAATAGAAGAGTTAAAGGCTATTGCAGATGAAATGACTGGAACACCAAGAGATATTGAATTCGAAGATAAAATTGTAGCAGTAGTTCAATATAGAGATGGTTCAGTAGTTGACGTTTTAAGAAAAATAAAAAACTAAGATAAAAAAATATTAAAAAAAATAAAAAATGACCTTATGGCACGTTAAAAATGCCGTGAGGTCAATTTTTTTTATCTAATTTTCTGAATTTAAGTATATTTGAATTTTTGAGATTGAAAGGGGTTTATAATTAATTATAATCTCCCAAGGGTTTTTAACATAACTGAAGTTATTTGTTTTTCTAAAGTTTTGAAGCTCTTTTAGAAAATCATAGTCAGGGATAAACTTAAATTTTTCCATCTCTTTATAAACCCTCTCTTCTAGCTTAAAGTGGGAAGAAAAAATTTCTGAAATTTCCATAATTTTTAATGAATTGTTTTTCTCTTTATATTTTGAACCAAGGCTTGCAATGATGAAAATATCTAACGGTGCTTTAAACGTTTTTTCTATCCATCTAACTTTAGATTCTAAAGTTTCTTTTGTGTGTATTTTTATTGAGTTTTCAATTAAATGATGGATGTTTGAAAGATCTGTAACCTTATTTTTAATAAGATTTAAGAGTTCATTCATATTATTGTTATCAATAATTTCATCTGAATTAGTAACATAAAATCTTAGAGTTTCAATTTTACTGGTAACTCCCTCCCCTTTTTTAACCTTTTCATATTTTAAATTAAATTGAGTTGAACCATTAATATCAGCCATTAGAGGTTTCAAAACATATTTCTCAAAGTCATAAAACCTTTCATAGTAATTATTGTTAACATCTAAAACTTTCTTTAAATCATCAACGTTGAAGTCAAAGTGAGAATTTCCCTTATTTGCAATTAAGAAAGGGAAAAATTTAAATGAATGTTTCTCTTTAAATCGAGCGTAAGAAGAAAGGTTTAAAGTGTGGAAAATACTATTTTTATCAATTGAAGCTAAAATTTCAAAAGGAGGGAAAATAATTATTTGAGTATTACTTACATAGAAGGAAGAGAGTATATTAAATTCCCCTGAAAATACTCCTTTAGATACAGTAG
>CAMTJB010000241.1 GCA_947072715.1 uncultured Fusobacteriaceae bacterium
AATTATCAAAAATATCTTATGAGGAGATGATGCAAATGGCAAATTTAGGAGCAGGTGTAATGGAAACTAGAGCTGTAGAGATAGGAAAAAAATATGGTGTAAAAATATACGTTGGAGAAAGTTTAGGTACAGAAACAGGAAGTTATATTTGTGATGCTAGTGAAATTATAGAAAAAAAAGCAGTGACAGGAATTTCAATTAATAATAATGTTATAATGGTAAATGTTGAAAAGTTTTCTACTTACCCTAAAAATGTTTCTATTCTATTTGATGCTATGGCAAAAAATGGTGTTAATATAGATATGATATCTCAAAATGATGTAAAAGATGAATTTGGTAGTATTGCTTTTACATGCCCAGAAACAGACAATAATTTTTTAGATAAAGCTCTAGAAGAGGTAAGAGAAGTATTTCCTCAAATAGAAGTTGAAAAAAGAATAGGAGTTTCTAAAATTTCTTTAGTGGGAATAGGAATGATAAGTAATTTTGGAGTTGCAGCGAAAGTATTTCAAGCTCTTGCAGAAACAAATATATCTTTCCATCAGTGTACAACATCAGAAATTTCAATATCTATTATAGTAGAGAAAAGTAAAGTAGAAACAATAGTAGAAGATTTGGCTAAAAAATTTGCTTTATAAAAAAAATAATATAGATTATTTTTGAATAAAGGTCTATAATAGTAAAAATATATTAAAAAATATATAAATATTGCTCGAATTGGAGGAGAAATATTGAATTTTGAAAAATACCATGGATTAGGAAATGATTTCATAATTTTTAGAGAGAGAGAACTAGAAAAAAAATTTAGTTATACTAAATGTGAATCAGAATTAGATAAAGAGTATTCAAAATTGGCTTTGGAAGTTTGTAATAGAAATACAGGGATAGGTTCAGATGGAATGATTATTTTAAGAGAGCTAACTGAAGATACTGTAGAGATGATGTTTTATAATCAAGATGGGTCAAGAGTACCTATGTGTGGAAATGGAATTAGATGTTTTTCACATTTTATACATGAAAATAAAATATTAAATGGAAAAATGTATAAAATACAGACTTTAGCAGGACTTTTAACTGTTGAAATAGAGACAGAAGATGGATTTAAAGCTAAGGTTAATATGGGGAATCCCATATTTAATTTAGATAGTATCCCTGTAAGTAAAGAAAATTTTTTAAATTTACTTAAGAAAAAAAACGGAATTGTAAACGAAACGTTGGATGAAGCTCTAAATTATATTATAGAGGTAAATAACAAAGAATATACTTTAAGCTCGGTATTTATGGGAACAACACATGCGGTTACTTTTATAGATTCATTAAAAGAAACTGAAATTGAATTAGTAGGGGAAATAATTGAAAATAACTCTATTTTTTCTAAAAAAACAAATGTAAATTTTGTGGAGATACAGGATAAAGACAATATAGAAATGAAAACATGGGAAAGAGGGGTAGGACTAACACTAGCTTGTGGAACAGGTGCATGTGCAGCTGTAGTTATAGGAAATATGAAGTTAGGTATGCTTAATAAAAAAGTAAATGTTCATCTCCCTATTGGAGACTTAATAATTGAATTAAAAGAATCTGTTTATATGACAGGACCAAGTAAATTAATTGCTAAAGGAGTATATTATGAAACAATATAATGTTGCTATAGTTGGAGCTACTGGAATGGTAGGTAGAACTTTTATAAAAGTATTGGAAGAAAGAAATTTACCAATAGAAAATTTATATCTTTTTTCATCTAAAAACTCAGCAGGAACAAAAGTTAAATTTTTGGATAAAGATATAGAGGTTCAGGAATTAACAGAAAATTCTTTTGATAATGGGATTGATATTGCACTTTTTTCAGCAGGTGGAGATGTAAGTAAAAGATTTGCACCAATAGCAGCTTCAAAAGGAGTAATAGTTGTTGATAACAGTAGTGCATGGAGAATGAATAAAGAAGTACCTTTAGTAGTACCAGAAGTAAATAGTGAGGATGCTTTAAAAAATAATGGGATAATAGCAAATCCAAATTGCTCAACAATTCAGTCTGTGGTTCCATTAAAAGTAATAGATGAACTTTACACTATTAAGAGAGTTGTTTACTCTACGTATCAAGCAGTTTCAGGAAGCGGTGTAAAAGGTGTCGAAGATTTAAAAAATGGATTAAAAGGTGAGGCTCCAAAAAATTATCCTCATCCAATAGCCAATAACTGTCTTCCTCATATTGATAGCTTTTTAGATAATGGTTATACAAAAGAAGAAGAAAAAATGATAAATGAAACAAGAAAAATATTAAATAGACCAGAATTACCTATAACAGCAACATGTGTAAGAGTTCCTGTTTTAAATAGTCACTCTATTTCAATAAATGTAGAATTAGAAAAAGTTCCTAATGTGGAAGAATTAAAAGAAGTTTTAAGAAAAACTTCAGGAATAATTTTACTTGATGATGTCTCTAAAAATGAGTACCCTATGGCAATTTTATCTAATGATAGAGATGAAGTTTTTGTAGGAAGATTAAGATATGATTATAGTGTGAAAAATGGATTAAATCTGTGGGTAGTAGCAGATAATATAAGAAAAGGTGCAGCAACAAATGCAGTTCAAATTGTTGAATATTTAATAAGTAAAAATTAATAAAACAAAATAAAACAAAACAAAACAAAAAAATTAAAAAATTAAAAAATTAAAAAAGAGAAAAAGAGTAGAAAATGGAGGAATAGATGAGTATATTTGTTGGTTCTGGAGTAGCATTAGTAACACCATTTAATGAAGATA
>CAMTJB010000242.1 GCA_947072715.1 uncultured Fusobacteriaceae bacterium
CTATAAAATGATTTATACTATAATTTATCATACAATACATATTATATCATAAACTCTCATTCATTCCTATTTTTTTCTAACAATTTTATCGGCTATTATTGCTGCTCTTTTTAAAGAAACTATATCGTGAACTCTTATAATTTCTGCTCCTCTATCAATACCTAATACATTAGTTGTTATAGTTATCTCAAGTCTATCTTTTGGAGGTAAATCTAATACTCCATTTCCCACAACATATTTTCTAGATGTTCCAAGTAGAATTGGTCCTAAATCCTTAAGTTCATTCATTCTATCTAAAGCAATTATATTGTGTTCACCATATTTTCCAAATCCAATTCCTGGATCTATCATTATTTGATCTTTAGAAATTCCATTTTTAGTAGCAATCTCTATACTTTTCTTTAAAAATTCTCTTATCTCTTCAATGACATCTCCATCATATTTCCATTCAACTTTATTATGCATAACAACAACTGCTGCTCCATGTTTTGCAATTACTTCTGCCATTCTCTCATCTTTTTGAAGACCCCATACATCATTGATTATATGAGCCCCTGCTTCCAGTGCAAGTTTAGCTACTTCGTACTGATATGTATCGACAGATAATATTGCATCTGGCATCTCTTTTCTTAACATCTTTACAACAGGAACTACTCTAGCAATCTCCTCATCTAAAGCTATCTCAGTATGACCAGGTCTTGTAGACTGACCACCTATATCTATTATATCTGCTCCATCTTCTACCATTTGTTTTGCTTTCTTAAGAGCTCCCTCTAAATTGTTGTGATCTCCACCATCAGAAAATGAATCTGGTGTTATATTAAGAATTCCCATTATAAGTGTTCTTTTTCCTAATTCAAACTCTTTATCTCTTGCTTTTATAATCATAACTCCTCCTAAGCTTAAACTTTTTTATATTTTTATGCTTCTCTCTTTTCTAACTCTCTCTTTAAATTAAAAATTGTTTTTTGCTCTAAAGGATGAATAACATTAGGAGCTATTTCGCATAGTGGCTCTAAAACAAACATTCTATCTGCCATCCAAGGATGAGGTACAGCTAATTTTTCAGTTTCAAAAACATCAGAATTATATAGTAATATATCTATATCGATTACTCTTGGTTCCCATTTTTTAGTTCTTACTCTTCCTAATTTATTCTCTATTTCTAAAAGTTTATCTAATAATTCCTCTGCTTCTAACAGTGTTTTTACTTCCATAGCAATATTAGCAAAATCATCCTGATCTGTATTTCCAAAAGGCTCCGTTTCATAAAATTTAGTAACTTTTAAAACCTCTGTATTCTCTATTTTTTTTATCTCTTCTATCGCTTGAAGAATATTATTCTTTTTATCACCTATATTAGAACCTAAAGATAGATAACATTTATTCCATTTTCTCTCTATTATAACCTCTACATTTTCAAATATTTTCTTTATAGGTGCCCAAGGTTTTTTTACACTAACTTTTACCTCTTTTACCATATTATATTTTAACAAGATCATCTCCGCTATCTCTTCAGCACATTTCTCTATTAAATCATTACTTTTAGAAGTAAATACTTTTTCAATATCATTAGCTACCTCTCCATAATGAGTTGAATACTGCAAATCATCTGTTACTCCAGCTTTTCTTGTACTTACACTTAATTCTGCTGATATTATAAATTTTTGTCCTAAATTTTTTTCCTCTTGAAATACTCCGTGGTTTGCTATAAATTCAAGGTTTCTTATAATTATCTTATCCAACTTTATCTTCCCCTTTTAATTAAATTCAAAAATTCTATCCTCTTATTAACATCGTCAAAACTTCCTTTAGATGTTAACGTTAATATTGTTGATCCTGGTTTTTTTACCCCTCTCATTGTCATGCATAGATGCTCTGCCTCTATCTGAATACATACTCCACTGCAATTTAACTCTTCATATATAACTTCTGCAATCTCTTCGCTTAATCTCTCTTGTAGTTGTGGTCTCTTTGCTAAAGCTTCTATCACTTTTATTATATCTCCAAAACCAACTATATTTCCATTAGGAATATATGCAATATCAATTTTACCAAAAAAAGGTAGAAAGTGATGTTCACACATTGAAAAAAAATCTATATCTTTTATAACTACAACTCCTGTATTAGATGTAGGAATTTTATTTTTTAAAAAATCCCTTGGATTTATTGTTAAACCAACAAATATTTCCTCATAAAAATCTGCAACTCTTTTTGGGGTGTCACTAAATACACTTTTATCAATATTTTGTTTTCCTGGTATTTCATTTAGAATCTCTTCAAAATTTTTTTTTACTTTATCTTTATTCACATATGCCCCCTAATAAAGCTATATTTTCTTCCTATTATTATTTAATATATTATACTTTAAAATACAATCTCATAGCAACAAATTATTGTTTTATTTTCTCTTCTTACCAGTTTTTTTATGATAGACAATCTTTATCTTCTATGCTATACTAACCCTTGTATGAATTTAATAAATTGAACTTTATTATTTTAAATCTAGGAGGATATAATGGAACACAATCAAAATAATGTTACAAATGTAAAAGTTGTTGTAGCTGACCCTTCAGCATTAGGATTATTCGGTCTTGCTATGATCACTCTTGTTGCTTCAGCTTCAAAATTTGGAATTTTATCAGGAGTATCTTTAGTAGTGCCTTGGGCTCTATTTTTAGGATGTTCAGCTCAATTAGTTGCTTGTTTTAATGATTTAAAGCATAACAACGTTTTTGGAGCTACTGCTTTTGGTGC
>CAMTJB010000243.1 GCA_947072715.1 uncultured Fusobacteriaceae bacterium
CAACTGACTTGTAATCAGTAGGTGATTGGTTCGACTCCGATAAGCGGCACCACTATATTAAATATACAAGAGTAAAATCATAAAGGTTTTACTCTTTTTTTATTTTTATTATTATAAAATAGATATATTATTAATAAAACAAAATCCACTCCTAAAAGTGGATTTTGTTTTAAAGATTAAATTATATTTTTTTATTGATTATTAATTTTTTCTTTTTTTAAGAAGTTTACTACAATTGCTGTAACTAGAACTCCAACTACAATTGCTAAAACAAACATTAGCTTATTATCAACTACAGGAAGAACAATTGGTCCTCCATGAGGTGCATGGTTCCCAACCTTCCCTAAAGCAGCTATAATTGCTCCTGATACGCTTCCAGCCACTATTGAAGGTATAACTCTAATTGGATCTGCTGCTGCAAAAGGTATTGCTCCTTCTGTTATCCCTATCATTCCCATTGCAAGAGCCGCTTTTCCAGCTTCTCTTTCCCCTTCTTCATACTTTTTAGGTGCTAATAATGTTGCTACTCCCATTCCAATTGGTGGAACACATATTGCTACTGCTATTGGTCCCATAATTTCTGGAACACCTTGAGTTATCATTGCTGATCCAAATAAGAATGCAACTTTATTTATTGGTCCACCCATGTCAAATGCTATCATACCACCTAATATAGCTGCAAGTACTATAGAACCACTCTGCATTCCTTTTAATCCAAGTGTTAAAAAATCCATAAATCCTTTTATTGGTGCTCCTATAAAATACATTACGAGACCTATTATTCCTGTAGAAACAAGTGGAATTATGAAAATTGGCATAATTGGTCTTAAACCATCTGGAACTTTCCACTCTTTTACCCATTTAGCAGCGTATCCTGCAGCAAAACCTGCTATCATACCACCTAAAAATCCTGCTCCTACTTGATTCGCTAAAGCTCCTCCTACAAGACCTGGTGCAAGTCCTGGTCTATCAGCTATACTCATTGCTATATATCCTGCTAAAACTGGTATCATTAATCCAAAAGCTGTTGCTCCTAAGTTTAACATCTCCTTAAAGAATGGATTCGTTACATCTGCACCTGATCCAGCCTTTATTCCACTTAATGCAATAGCTACAGCTATTAAAACTCCTCCACAAACAACTAAAGGTAACATATTTGATACACCATTCATTAAGTGCTTATAAATTCCTGTTTTTTCTTTCTTTTCTATTTTTACTTGAGCTTTTGAATTAGAAGCTAGTTTTTCCCCTTTTCCTTCTAATGCATCATTAATTAGTTGTGCTGGAATTCTAATAGCTTCCTTTACTGGAACTTGAATAATAGTTTTTCCATTAAATCTGTCCATTTCTACAGTTTTATCTATAGCTAATATTACTCCTGTAGCTCTTGCTATATCTTCATCTGTTAACTTATTTTTAGTTCCTACAGATCCATTAGTTTCTACTTTAATTTCTATTCCAAGTTCTTTTGCTTTATTTTCAAGAGATGTAGCTGCCATATATGTATGTGCTATTCCAACTGGACAAGCTGTTACTGCAACTATAAAGTCTTTTGTTTCCCCTTTATTTTCTTTATTTATTATTTTCTCTTTTACTTCATTTTTCTCTTCTGAATTACAAATAATCTCTATTAATTCTTTTGGTGTTTTTGCATTTTGTAAATCATTTATAAATCCATCTTCCATAAACTGACTAGTTAATTTTGATAAGATCTCTATGTGTGTATCCCCTTCTTCAGCTTTTGGAATTGCTATTAAGAAAACTAAATTTACCTTATTATCTTCATCTATTGATTCCCAATCTTCAATTGGTGAATTTAATTTTGCAACTGCTATTCTTGCTTGTTTTACAGCTGTTGACTTCCCATGAGGTATTGCTAGTCCCTCTTCTAATCCTGTAGGAGATTGTTTCTCTCTATCCATTACTACATTGTAAAACTCTTCCTCAGAAGTTACTACCCCTTCACTATGTAATTTTTTTATTAACTCTCTTATTACTTCCTCTTTAGTTTTTAGATCACTATTTAATAATATTAAATTTTCATTTACTAGATTCTTAAATTTCATCTTTTCCTCCTAAATTTTATATTAATTTCTTTTAAATATATTTATTAAACATATCTCAACTGATATGCTAATACATTAACAGAAAAAACATTTTTTTTAAACTTACATTTTTATGCAAAAAAAATGTTTTTATTTTGACCATATAAACTATTTTATGCACACTTAACTTATTGAATGAATATTAGTTGTATTTTTATCTAAAAAAATATATTATATTAAGGAAATTTAAAATAAAGGAGGGGATACTATGAACAAAAGAGTTTCAGGTATTTTAGAATATCTTCTAAAAAATAATGGAATCTCATCACTGTCTGATATTGCATCCTCTGTAAATGCTAGTGAAAGAACTATTAGATATGATATATACAAAATTAATGAAGAATTAGAAAAAAATAGTTTTCCCCCTATAAAACGTATCAGTAAAGGAATCTTTCAAAGTGATATTGAATCACTTAATTTTATAATTAATAGCTACTCAAGCAATACAATACACACGCAACAAAAATATAAAGATATTTTAATTCTAATTAAGGTTTCTTTTGATGAAAAAATAAATATTGCTAATCTTTGTACAGAGTTTGATCTCAGTAGAACAACTATTAAAACATCGCTAAATAGAATAAAAGAAATCTTAAATTTTTACTCTCTTACTCTAATTGTTGATCCACAAAAGGGTCTTAAACTT
>CAMTJB010000244.1 GCA_947072715.1 uncultured Fusobacteriaceae bacterium
GTATAATCAAAACGATTTCTTCCTTCTACTGGGATATCATCAAGACCTGGAGCTACAGTCCAAGTCTTGTTCATATTAAGTTTTCCATTATTTAACATAGTTACCTTAAAGATATCTTCCTCTAAAATAGCTATCTGAGCTTCAAAATAAGGGGCGTCTAATCTAAAAGTTAATATATTATTTTTCTCTTCTATTAATTTAAAATTATATTCTAATTTTATTCCCATTTCTAATTCTCCTTATACACCTGAATAAGATGAAAATCCACCGTCAATAGGAATTACAACTCCGTTTATGAAACTGGCTGCTTTCTCATCAACTAAAAATAATAACGCTCCTAATAATTCGTTACTCTCTCCAAATCTTCCCATTGGAGTAGCATTTAGAATTTTGTTTGCTCTATCTGTCCAAGTTCCATCTTCATTTTTTAATAATTTTTCATTTTGATTAGTTACGAAAAATCCTGGGGCGATGGCATTAACTCTGATACCTTGTTTAGAAAAATGAACTGCTAGCCACTGAGTAAAGTTAGAAACAGCAGCTTTTGCTCCTGAATAAGCAGGTATTTTTGTTAAAGGAGTATAAGCGTTCATAGAAGATATATTTATGATAGAACAACCTTTTTTATTTAGCATATCTTTAGCAAAAACCTGTGTTGGAATTAAAGTTCCTAAAAAATTAAGATTGAATACAAATTCGATTCCTTTTGGATCTAAATCGAAAAATGTAGTTAAATCTTTATTATTTTCATCATTAGTCTCATAATATTCCTTTGTTGTTGTTCCTTTTGGATTATTTCCTCCAGCACCATTAACAAGAATATCAACTCTTCCTAAAGTTTTTACAATTTCCTCATGAGCTTTATCAAGACTTTCTTTGCTTAATACATTAGCTTCAACTCCTAATGCAACTCCACCATTTTTATTTATTTCATCAGCAACTTTTTGTGCAGCTTCTTTATTTAAATCTAAAACAGCAACCTTTGCTCCACATTTAGCAAGTGCTTTAGCAAAATCAGCACAAAGAACTCCTCCAGCACCAGTAACAACAGCTACTTTTTCATTTAAGTCAACATTTAAAGGTACATTTATCATTTTTTATCCTCCAATATTCAAAACAAAATAATTAAATTATTTTTTATATAATTTTTCTAAAGTTTCCCAAATTCCATTCATGTATGTTGCTCCTAAGGCTCTATCATAAAGCCCATAACCAGGTCTTCCTGTCTCTCCCCAAATCATTCTTCCATGATCAGGTCTTACATATCCAGTGAATCCTACTTCATAGTAAGCTTTTAAAATTTCAACTATATCAAGTGAACCACAACTAGATAAGTGAGCTACCTCTGTAAATGAACCTTCTTCATAATTACTTACATTTCTAATGTGAGCAAAATGTATTTTTTTTCCAAATTTTCTTATCATTTTAGGTATATCATTAGAACAAGATACTCCTAGAGAACCAGAACATAGTGTTAGACCGTTTGAAGGACTATCAACTATATTTAAGAATCTTTCTAAATTCTCTTCAGATGTGATTATTCTTGGAAGTCCAAATATAGACCAAGGTGGATCATCTGGATGTATTGCCATTTTTACTCCAGCCTCCTCAGCTACTGGAATAATTTCTCTAATGAAATGAGCTAAATTCTCCCAAAGTTTTTCAGATGTCATATCTTTATACTGATCTAATACTTTTCCTAATCCACCTTCACCGTAACTTGTATCCCAACCAGGTAAAGATAATTCACCTGTTCTAGGATCCATTTTTGAAACTGTTGATTTATCATATGCTAAAGCATTTGATCCATCTGGTAGTTGATATTCTAATATAGATCTAGTCCAGTCGAAAACTGGCATAAAATTGTAGCAGATAACATTAATACCTATCTTTCCTAAGTTTTTTATATTTTGTTTATAGTTTTCAATATATAAATCTCTTGAAGGTAATCCAAGTTTAATATCCTCATGTACAGGAACAGATTCTACAACTTCAAATTTTAATCCTTTTGCCTCTATTTTGTCTTTTAATTCTTTAATTTTTTCTAGCGGCCAAACTTCACCTACAGGAATATCATAAATTGCAGATACAATCCCGTACATTCCTGGTATTTGTCTGATGTTGTCTAAAGTAACTTTATCATCATCACCATACCATCTAAATGTCATTTTCATAAATGTTTTCTCCTCTTTCTTTTCTTTTTTATATTAAGCCAAATAATTTTGGTAAAACTAAACTGATCCATGGTATATATGTAATCATTAATAATGTTATTATTAAAGCTATAAAGAATGGTATTAATGTTTTTATAACTTCTTCTAATTTTATTTTTGCAATTCCACATCCAATAAACAAGACACTACCTACAGGAGGAGTGCAAATACCTATACATAAATTATATACAAGCATTATACCAAAATGAACAGGATGAAGTCCTAATTTCACAGCTATTGGTAAGAAAATTGGAGTGAATATTAAGATTGCTGGAGTTAAATCCATAAAAGTTCCAACAATTAAAAGTATTACGTTTATTAGTAATAGAATAACATATTTATTGTCTGAAATTGATAATATAGCACTAGTTAAATATTTAGGAATTCCTGAAAATGCCATTGCCCATGACATGATTGAAGAAGCTCCTATTAGAAATAAGATTATTCCTGTCATTTTTACAGTATCTTCTAAGATTGTCTTCATATGAGAGAAATTTAATGTCTTATATACTATTACAGATAAAAAT
>CAMTJB010000245.1 GCA_947072715.1 uncultured Fusobacteriaceae bacterium
TTGGATCATTTCCATGATCAGCAGTTAAAATAAATATATCTTCTTCATCTAATTTAGATAATATTTCAGGTAAATATTTATCTACAACTACTAATTTCTCTTGATATTTTACTTTATTTTCTTGATGACCTGCTAAATCAGTTTCTTGTACATTTGCACAAATAAATGAAGTTTCATTCTCTTCTATTTTCTTAATTAAACACTCCATAACTTCTCTTGTGTCAACTATAGGTATTGATTCTCCAAACTCATTTTTTACTATATCAGCTACCTTTCCTATTAGAACTGTTTTAATTTTATCTCCTATTATTGTTGGCAGTTGAACCTTTTCATCTACTCCATACCCCATATGCTGTACTTTATACCCTTTATTATAAACACCTGATTTTGGAGCATTTATTCCAGCAAAATTTGGTTTTTTAAATTCATAAGCTTTTTTTATCTCATCTAGAGTTACATTTTCTCCTCCAAAAGTTATAACTCTTGGAACTTTTACTATCTCTCTAACTATTTTTCCAATTTTCAAAAGCTCATCATAACTTATTAAATCAAGAGTTCCAGTTATATTATAAACTTGACCTAAATCTGCTTCTAAATTGTCTCCAACTGTTGCACATTCATTTACAATTAATACTTTTTCTCTCTCTCCATATCTCTCAACCTTATAACCTTTTTTTATAAGCTCATTCTCTACATCATCTATACAATTGCAAAAAGGCTCTATTGTAGGCTTTTTAGGAAGTGTTCCCATCAATTCTTGATGTCCATAAAATGTATCACACCCGAAATGCTTTAAATTTGACTTACCATAATTTGCATTTAAACTAAATTTTATATTTTCAGTTTCAAAATTTGCTGCATTTGCAATTCCTAACTTTTCCATATTAGGTAAAGAAACTTCACTTCCAAGTAGTGTACTTTTATATGTATTTGCATTTATATCTTGTGGTCTTTCTGTTACTACATCAGCCATAGCTCCTATACCAAAACTATCTATTACTAAAATTATAAATCTTTTCATATTTTTTCCCTTCCAAAACTGTCATAAATTCCTATTATCTCTGGTAACCCTTTAGAAATTCCTGAAACTACAGCAACATCACTTCTCGTTACAAAAATTTGCGTTCTAAAACTACTTACAACAGTGTCACCGATAGGAGCAATATTTGATAATTCAAAATAATAATCAATGCTCTCAACTGTTGGAGCTTCTAAAAAATATCTTGTGCTTTCCTTATAATTTTTCCCAACATATGCATTAATCATTCCTGAACGTCTATAATGTCCACCACCATAGCAATATCCTTTACCAGACAAATTATGAGATACTTCCGAAACATATATTATTCCAGGAATCTCTCCATCTAAATTTTTAGCATTATATTGTGTTGTTCCTGTTAATGAATGACCTGGCTCACCGTGAGTTCCACCAAGATCAAATATTTTTTTCATATTTTTTACACTTGTACTTGAAGGCATATTTATTTGTTCTATCTCAATATTATTATTTTTTAAGATTTCAATACCTTTATTCAGTGCAATAATATTTTTAGTTTCTAATATTTCATTCTTTTTAGAGTCATATAAAAAACATGGAAAAACTGTTAAACCTACTATTTGTATATTTTCATATTTTTTCATTTGAGTTATAAATTCATCTAAATCAGAGATGTACACACCACCCATTTGTCCTGAATATACTTCTGAGTTTTCATCTAAAACTCTTATAATTATCTTTTGAATTTTATTTAATTCTTTAGCATATTTATTTATATCATGAGCCTTTTCAATAGAATATATAGTCATTACTTCACTACCATACTCTACCAATTCCTTTAAAAGTGCTTTTGGAGTTTGAACCAAATGCCCTACATTTCCCAATCTAATTTTTTCTTTCATCATTAACTGAGCTTCTTTGAAATCTACAGCTACTATTCCTGAATAGCCTAACTCTATTATTTTTTTAGCAATAATTGGATTTCTTCCAAATTGTTTTGTCATAGCATACAATTTTATCCCATAATTATTTGCCTCTTCTAAAATCAATTTAGCATTATATAGAATTGCATCTAAATCTAATATGTAAGTATCGGGTAATATTTTCCCCTCTTGATGCAATTTAAAAGCTGTTTCAATTAATTTAGGATTTCTTTTTTCCAAAACATCTAAAAACATTATTTTACCTCTTTTACTTTAAGATAACTTTCCTTTAAAATTCTAATTATTGTATCTGCTCCACCTCTATTAGGATTAATTCTAATCATTCTTTTTTCTAAAGAAGCATCTGCACTTCTAAATGTACCTGACACTCTATAGAAAAGAGGAACATACTCATACTTAGATTCTGCACCAACTGGGTTTGGAAGTGCTCCTAATTCATTTGCAACCTCAATTACTTTTACCGCAATCTCTTCATTTAATTCTACTACGGTTACTTTAGATTGTGCATTTACAAGATAAGCTTTTTTTACAAAATCTAACTCACCTTTGTTTAATCTTTCACATACCTCTTCATTAACTTCTGCTTGAATAGCCAAAGAAACAGGAGCATAAACTAATCCTTGAATAACATCTAAAGCTTCATGCCCTTGAACTTGTCCTCCACCTGAATAATTAGACTCAGCTATTTTTTTTACATAAGTTTCTTTTCCTAACACACATCCGATACCTTCTGGACCTAATAATTTAAATGTTGAAAAAGCTGATAAATCCGCTCCTAATTC
>CAMTJB010000246.1 GCA_947072715.1 uncultured Fusobacteriaceae bacterium
GTGAACACCTGTAAAACATGACAGTTAGAGTGTAACATATTTAGTGGTCCTTGTAAATAGTGGAGGACATATGAAATTTAAAAGATTATCTAACAACTTCTGGAAAGTTGAGTTCAAAGGAAAAACAATTGTAGGTACTTGGGATAAAGTTAATGAGGAAGTGAGAATTTATGCTTAATGTAATCTATATATGTTTAGGTTGGATGGTAGTTTGGTCAGTACTTGTAGGAGGTATACTATGTCAGTAATTTGCGAATGTGGAGAAAAAGAAGCAAAATATATCGTAAAAGATGAATACATGAAAGATTGGCACAATAATCTTTGCGATAAATGTTTTAAAGAAGAAATAGAAGAATATGATAAAGAAGGTACTAAATATACTGTGAGCCTTATAAAATAGGCTCACTAAGACTTTAGTGTTTAATTACATACTTAACTCACTAACCCCCAAAAGTGAAAAAGTTGTTTCCCCTAACAACTGTTAAGTATGTTATTAAAAACTAAAAAGGAGGTCATCCAAATGACAGTAAAAGAGCTTAGAGAATTAGCTAAAGAAAGAGGTTTAAAAGGTTATAGTCAGTTAAAAAAAGTAGAATTAGAAGAATTACTTAGAGAACCAACACTTCAGGAGAAATTTGAAAAAACTATTCCAGAAGAAGTTGAATTAATAGTTTATAAAGACCAAGATAATTGGCTTGAAACTAGAAAACTTGGAATTGGTGGTTCGGATGTAGCGAAAATATTAGGAGAATCTAAATATGGAAGTTCAATAGATGTGTGGAATGATAAAATAAATGGTTCGTCATTTAGTGGGAATAGATTTACACATTGGGGTCATATGTTAGAGGAAGTAGTAGCTAAAGAATTTGATAACAAACATAAAGATTTCTTAGTTTTTGAGTTTAATAAAACTTTTAAAAAAGGAAAATCTTTAGCGAATGTAGATAGACTGCTATGTGATCCGTTAAAAAATGAGTATGGAGTTTTAGAAATAAAAACAGCGAATTTCTTTGGTGGAAAAGATTGGAATGGAGAAACAGTTCCTCAGGAATATTATTGTCAAGTTCAACACTATTTAGCAGTTACAGGACTTAGATTTGCATGGATTGCTTGCCTAGTAGGCGGCAATGACTATAAAGAGTTTAGAATAGAAAGAAATGATGATGAGTGCGAATACATACTTAAAACTTGTGAAGATTTCTGGGATAATTATATTGAAACTAAATTAGCTCCTCCATTAGATGGTTCAGATAGCTATACAGAGTTCCAGAAGAAACAATTTGAATATTTGCAAGATGAAGAAGCTGACATACCTAATTTAGATGATAAGGTTGAAAAATATAAAGAAGTTCAATCTAAAATAAAAGAACTTGAAAAAATAGCTGAATTAATAAAACAAGAATTAACTCAGGAACTAATAGATAATGGAACTAATAAAGCTAAAAGTGAAAATCACTCTATAAAAATAGTTTATCAAAATAGAGGTTCAGTTGATAAAAAATTATTTGAATCTACTTATCCAGAATTAGTTAATGAATATAAAGAAAAAGAAAAAGAATTTAAAATTGAAAAAACTACAAGTTTTATAAAAATATCATAGGAGGATTGAAAAATGTCAAAAGTAGCTCAGAATAAATTAGGTGCAGTACAACAAGGTGGAAGTGTAGGACAAATAAGTCCTACTACTATGATGCAGAATATGCTTAAAGAAAATCATAAAAAATTGGTAGCAGTTCTTGGAGATAATGCGAATAGTTTCATGGTATCGGCTATAAATTTATATGATAGGGAATTAATGGGGGCAGACCCACAAACAGTAATGAATGGATTATTTATTGCAGCAGCTTTAAAACTACCAATAGAAAAAAATATGGGATTTGCTTATATAATACCTTACAAGAATAATAAAACTGGAGTTACAACAGCACAATTCCAAATAGGATATAAAGGATTAATGCAATTGGCTCTTAGATCTGGACAAGTTAAAAAATTAAATGCAATAGAAATTTATGAAGGTCAAATTAAATACTTCAATCCTTTAACGGAAGAAATTGAATTCGATATGACAGCTCCAAGAACAGAAGTTATTGGTTATGCTTCATATATGGAGCTTGTAAATGGTTTTAATAAGATAATATATGTTAGTAAAGAAGAAATGGAGCAACATGCTGAAAAGTTTTCACAGGCTTATAGATATGATAAAAATTATAAAAAAACAGCTTCAGTATGGAGTTCAGATTTTGATAGTATGGCTAAGAAAACAGTTATAAAAATGATGTTAAAATTTGCTCCATTATCGGCAGACATGCAAATGGTTGAAAAAGTAGACCAAACATCTGTTAAAAAAGCTGATATAGAAATAGATTCAAATGGAAAAGGAACTGTATTAACTGAATCAATAGAAGCTGAATATGTAGATAATAAAAAAGATAATACTCCAGTATCTAAAGATGATGTTATAGATTTATTAGCTGATGCACATAATATTAAAGTGGATATAAAGAAAAAAGCTAGTGAATTAAAAATAGATTTCGATAATATGAATCAAGATGATTTAAAAACATTAAGAGAATTTATTGATTCTGAAATAGATAAAAGTATGGAGGCTTAAGAATGAAAAATAACTTCGATAAATTCATGAAAAAATATAAAGGTTATAAATGTAAAAAATTAAAGAAATACTATAAATAGGAGAACTATAT
>CAMTJB010000247.1 GCA_947072715.1 uncultured Fusobacteriaceae bacterium
GTAGATATCTCCTCTACTTCCAGCATTTAAAACTTCAATTATAACTATTTTTCCGTTTAAAACTCTATAAATGACTCTATAATCACTTATTCTCATTCTAAGTAAATCTTTATATCCTTTTAATAACTTTATATCAATATTATTATTTCCTTTTTCGATTGATATTATATTATTTTCAAAAATGTCTCTTATATTTTCATGCTTATTAAAAAATTTATCTGATACTTTGGAATATCCAAATTCGATCATATTTTTATCCTTCTTCTTTTTACAATTTTCAAATCATCATCAGATAATTTTGCTATCTCTTCAATTATTTCTATAGTTTCTTCTTGAGATGTCTCTGAAAAATTTGTAAGTCTATAATAAGGATCTTGCTTTTTTTCTTCTAATATTTTTTCTATCCCTTCTCTAACTAGATCACTAACAGTCTTTCCTAAAACACTAGAAATCCGTTTTAATTCTGTTAATACTTCATCATCTAATCTTATATTATAAGATTTCATTATAACCACCTCGTATATACAGTATATACCATAAATACAAAAAATCAATAAAAATATGTAAAAATTTTAATATCAATAAATTTTATTTTTTTTATTCTCTAAATATTTAAGGGATATATTAATTCCTAAGAAAACGGTTAGCAATGCAGGCAAGCGCACAAAGTAGCGTAGCCGTAATGCGTGTTTTCGTGGATTTAATATATCCCTAATCTTTTAATCTTCTAACCTTACTTTAAATTAACATAATTCTTAGCAATCTCAGCACCAAGTCTAGCATTGTTATATACTAACTCGATGTTTGATACTAAACTCTTACCAGCAGTTAAATCTTTTACTTTAGCAAGTAAGAATGGAGTTGATTCTTTTCCTTTGATTCCTTTTTCTTTAGCTTCTACTACTGCTGCTTCTATAGCCTTTGTAATAACGTCAAAATCCATTGCGAATTCTTCAGGAATTGGGTTAGTTACAACAACTCCTCCCTCTAATCCGATATCCCATTTAGCTTTTAAAGCTTCAGCGATTTCAAGAGGTGTGTCCATTCTATAATCTACATTAAATCCACTTTTTCTAGTGTAGAATGCTGGTAATTCAGATGTTTGGTATCCTAAAACTGGAACACCTTTAGTTTCTAAATACTCTAAAGTTAATCCTATATCTAATATAGATTTAGCTCCAGCACAAACTACTGCTACACTTGTCATTGCTAACTCTTCTAAATCTGCAGATATATCCATAGTTACTTCTGCTTCTCTATGAACTCCTCCAATTCCTCCTGTTGCAAATACTTTAATTCCTGCAAGCTCAGCTATAATCATTGTTGATGCAACTGTTGTAGCTCCATCTATTTTTTTAGATAAAATTACTGGTAAATCTCTTCTACTTGCTTTTTTAACTGCTAATCCTTTTTTACCTAAATAATCTATCTCTTCTTTTGATAATCCTACTACTAATTTACCGTCTAAAATAGCTATTGTAGCTGGGATTGCTCCATTTTCACGAATAATCTCTTCAACTCTTAATGCTGTTTCAACGTTTTGAGGGTAAGGCATTCCATGAGAAATAATCGTCGATTCTAAAGCTACCACTGGCTTATTGTTTTCTAACGCTTCTTTTACCTCTTTTGAAATTACTAAATATTTTGCTAAATTTTTCATCTGTATTCCTCCCTTAATTTTTTAATATTTTCTACATTTAGCATATCGCTAACTGTTTTTTCACTTTGTATTGTTATTGTTGCTGCTGCAACTCCA
This sequence comes from uncultured Fusobacteriaceae bacterium, assembly GCA_947072715.1. Next base: position 1,757 of record CAMTJB010000247.1, read on the forward strand.
TTTATTGCTGACTCTCTTATTTCCTCTTCATTCATGTAGCTATAAACTATTGCACCCATAAACGAATCTCCAGCACCAGTAGCATTTAATACCTTTGTTTTTATAGCATTTACTTTTCCCATCTCATTCTCATTAGCATAGAATACTCCATCCTCTCCTAAAGATATAAAGATTTGTTTAACGCCTTTATCTAAAAAGTATTTAGCCGACTCATTCAGAGATTTTTCATCTGTAATTTTCATATCACTAAGAGTTTCAGCTTCCATTTTATTGCACTTTAAAGTATGGATTTTATCTAAATACTCCTTTACTTTTACTGCTTTAGTTGTAGAAACACAGTCAACAAAAACCGGTATTTCTAAATTGTTTAATATATATTCAATTGTCTCTTTTAATAGATTAGTATCAATTACACAAAGAGATGATTTTTTTATAAATTCTATTTTTTCTGCTATAAATGCAGGGGTAATCTTATCACAAATAGCCATATCTGAAATTGCTAATTGCATATCTTTCTTTTCGTTAAGAACAAAAAGGTATGTTGATGTTGGTAAACTTGAATCTATCCATGAATTAGATATTTCAATTCCTCTCTCTTTACAATTTTTTTGAATTTCACGACCATACATATCATTTCCAAGAGCTGTTATAAAGCCTACTTCTATTCCTAATCTTGAAATATTTTCTGCTATATTTCTACCTACTCCACCTATAGAAAACTTTACGATTCCTGGGTTTGAATCATTTTCAATTAAATTATTAGTAGGAATTCCCGCTACATCTATATTTGTTCCTCCAATTACTGTTACGTATTCATCATGAGAAATAATATAACCCTTACCTAATATTTTTCCTTTTTTAATTAAATTTGAAATATGAACAGCGACTGACGACCTTGTTATATTAGCTTTATCCGCTAATTCATATTGAGATATTAATGGGTT
>CAMTJB010000248.1 GCA_947072715.1 uncultured Fusobacteriaceae bacterium
GTAGAGTTATGGCACTTATGGGTGAAAATGGAGCTGGAAAATCAACTCTTATGAAGATTATGACAGGGGTTTATGTAAAAGATTCTGGAGTTGTTAGCTATAATGGGAAAGAAGTAGTTTTTGCAAATACCAAAGAATCTCAGGATGCTGGTATAGCAATAATACATCAAGAGTTAAACTTAATACCTTATATGAGTATAGCTGAAAATATATTCCTAGGAAGAGAAAAAGTTAATTCTTTTGGAAAAGTTGATTGGAATTTAATGAATAAAGAAGCAAGAATGCTACTTGATGTTTTAGGAGTAGAAGAAAAAGAGACTCAGTTAGTGGAAGAACTTACTATTGGAAAAATGCAAATGATAGAAATTGCAAAAGCTTTATCTCAAAATGCAAAAGTAATAGTTATGGATGAACCAACAGATGCACTAACAAGTAAAGAGAGTGAAGCTCTATTTAAAGTTATAAAAGAGCTTGCAAAAGAAGGTAAAAGTATTGTTTACATATCTCATAGATTAAATGAAATCCCTTTAATTTGTCATGATATTACTATAATGAGAGACGGTAAATTTATAACTGAAAAAGAAGTAAAAGATATAGATGAAAACTATATAATAAGAAAAATGGTAGGAAGATCTTTAGAGGAACAATTTCCAAGGGTTATAGTAGAAGCTGGAGATGAAGTTTTAAGAGTAGAAAAGTTAAATTCACGTTATGTAAAAGATGTTAATTTCTCACTTAAGAAAGGTGAAATATTAGGAATAGCTGGACTTATGGGAGCAGGAAGAACAGAACTTGCTAAAACAATTTACGGTTATTATAAAAAAGAATCTGGAAATATATATATAGATGGAAAATTAACTGAAATAAATTCTCCTAAAGCTGGAGTAAAAGCTGGAATAGCATATGTTTCAGAAGATAGAAAAGGCGATGGATTAGTATTATCTTTAAGTGTAAAAGAAAATATGGTTTTATCATCTTTAGATAATATTAATAGATTGATTGGTATTGATAAAAACAAAGAAAAATCTTTTGTAACAGAATTTATTGAAAAATTTAATATTAAAACTCCTACTATGGAGCAAATAATTAAAAATCTTTCTGGTGGAAACCAACAAAAAGTAGCAATAGCTAAAGCTTTATTAAGTAATCCTAAAATTTTAATTTTAGATGAACCTACAAGAGGAGTAGACGTAGGAGCTAAAAAAGAGATTTATGATGTTATTAATGAGCTAAAGAAAAAAGGTCTAAGTATTATTATAATATCTTCAGAAATGCCAGAAGTAATGGGACTTAGTGATAGAATTTTAGTTATACATGAACATAGAGTAACAGGTGATTTAACAAAAGAAGAGGCAACTCAAGAAAAAATAATGAGATGTGCAGTGGGAGTGAGCAATGTTTAAGAAAATATGGAGTAATAAACCTTTAATAGGACTTATAATTTTTTCTGTTATTGTAGCAGTAATAAATCCTAGATTTTTATCAACGAATAATCTTTTAAATGTATTAAGACAAACATCTATAAATTCAGTTATAGCAATAGGAATGACTATGGTAATACTAACTGGAGGAATAGATCTGTCTGTAGGATCAATATTAGCTTTATCAGGAGCGTTTTGTGCAAGTTTAATATCTAAAGGAGTGAACCCTGTTATGGCAATTTTAATAGCTATAGTAGCAGGATTAATTTTTGGAATGATAAATGGAGCATTAATTTCATATGCTAATTTACAACCTTTCATTGTAACTTTAGTAACAATGACAATGTTAAGAGGAGCAACACTTATATTTACAGATGGAAAGCCTATCCCTGTTAATGAAGGTGGAGATTTATTTGATAATATAGGTGGAGGATACCTTTTTGATATTCCTGTTCCAATCTATATAATGGTAATTCTTTTCATTGTAGGAGCTTATATTTTAAGAAATATAAAATTTGGAAGATATATTTATGCTATTGGTGGAAATGAAGAAGCAACAAAATTATCAGGAATAGACACTAAAAAATATAAGACTTTTGTTTATGGAATTTGTGGTGTTTTATCAGCAATTGCAGGTATAATAGTAACATCAAGATTATCATCAGCACAGCCAACAGCAGGAGCTGGATACGAACTAGATGCAATTGCAGCAGTAGTTTTAGGCGGAACATCTTTATCAGGTGGAGTTGGAAGAATAACTGGAACAGCTTTAGGTGCATTAATTATAGGTGTTTTAGGAAATGCTTTAAATCTTTTAGATGTATCATCTTATTATCAAATGATGATAAAAGGTGCAGTAATTTTAGCAGCAGTTTTAATTGATAAAAAATCAAAGTAAGATATTAAAATTAATCAAAGTTAATTAAAGTTACATTAAAATAAAAGGAGTGGTAAAGTATGAGAAAGAATTTTAGAAAAATCGCACTATTTTCAATGGTATTAGGAATGTTTTCAATGGCTAATGCAGCAAAAATTGGATTGGTAGTATCAACTCAAGATAATCCATTTTTCGTAACTTTAAAAGAGGGAGCTGAAAAAAAAGCTAAAGAGTTAGGGCATGAAATTATTGTTTTAGATTCACAAAATACACCATCAAAAGAGCTATCTAATGTTGAAGATTTAATGGTAAAAGGGATAGATATACTTTTAATTAATCCAACAGATTCTGATGCAGTAACAGCAGCAGTAAAAGAAGCTAACAGATCAAAAGTTCCAGTA
>CAMTJB010000249.1 GCA_947072715.1 uncultured Fusobacteriaceae bacterium
TAGGTAATAATTCTTCCTTTTTCCTTAGTAGCATAATTAGTTGTAGAATAAATTGTGAAATCCTTTTACATATTAGAGGTAATTCATTCTAACATAACTTATTTTGTATACATATAGTGAAGTTTTTTGATAATTAAATTTTATTGTATGTACATTACTATTACTTTTTATAATTCATATTTTATAAAGCTTTTCTTTTTCTTATCTCTTCAATCATAGTAGGTATTATATCCATGGCATTTCCAACTATACCTACGTTAGCTATTTCAAAAATTGGTGCATCCTCATCTTTATTAATAGCTACAATATAATCAGATCCTGTAATTCCCGATAAGTGTTGAACCGCTCCTGATATTCCACAAGCTATATAAAGCTTAGGTGAAACAATTTTTCCTGATTGTCCTATCTGGTGTGCACGAGATATCCAATTTGCTTCTATCGCTGGTCTTGTAGCTCCCATTACTCCACCTAATAATTTACACAACTCTCCCAATACTTTAAAATTTTCTTCTGAACCCATTCCTCTTCCACCAGCAACAATTACTTCTGCTGACTCTAAATCTATCTTTTCAGAAATTTCTTTAATGATATCTAAAATTTTATTTTTATTAATCATCTGGCAAAAATCCACTGTTTCTTCTATTATTTGCCCTTTCTTCTCTAAATTTATTTCAAGTTTTTTAAATGATCCTGAACGAATAGTTATAATTTGTGGGGTACTTTCATCTAAAATCATATCAGCCAACATTGTACCACCGTATACACTAGATGTAAAAACTATTCTTTCATTCTCATCTTTTTTAATATCTAAACAGTCATTAATGCAACCACTGTTAAATTTTTGAGATATAACCCCAGCTAACTCTTTTCCATACTGTGTAGATCCAAATAATAGCATTTGTGGATTATATTTATTTATCATTTGCACCATTACTTCTTTATAAGTATCTAAACTGTATTTAGATGTTTTTTCTGAATCTAATATTATTACTTTATCTGAACCATAAGCAATTGCTTCAATGGCTAATTCCTCTATTCCTTTACCTACTAATACTCCAACTACATCCCATCCATTTTCATCAGAAATTTTTCTAGCAGCACCTAATGATTCCAAGCTCACCTTTAATATTTTTTCATCTTTTATCTCTAGAAAAACTAGAATATTTTTATTTGAACTCATGAAATTCCCCCCTTAAAAAACCTTAGATTCTGCCATTGTTTCAACAGCTTTTGTTGCAGAATCAGCATGTGTTTCCTCTTGTATTTTTATTCCTGACTGTTTTTTACAAGGTTCATAAAATTTTAATATTTTTACATGAGAATTTATTTCTCCTACTTTTCCTAAATCAATCCCCTCTATATTACCTGAATCTAATACTCCTATCTCCATTTTTCTAGCAGCCATTTTGCTTTTTATTGTAGGATATCTTGGTTCATAATTAGGTTTTGTTACAGTTACAACACAAGGTAAAATTGTTTCTACTACATTATATCCATCTTCTGTTTCTTCCTTTGTTTCAACTATATTATCTTTTAAGTTTATTTCAATTATATTAGAGCTAAGTCCTCTATCTAATTTTTGTGATAATTGAGCTCCAATTTGTCCAGAAGTAATATCTGTACTCTCTTTTCCACAAAATATTACATCAAATTTCTTTCCTAAATCTTTTTCAAGCTTCAGTATAGTTTTAGATAAAATATGGCTTACTCCTAGAGTGTCTGAGTTATTAAATTTTTCATCTTTTATTAAATAACCTTTATTTGCTCCCACAGAAAAGCAACTTTTTATAGCATCCTTTCCACTCTCTTCTCCCAGTGTTAAAACAGTTATTTCTCCAGTGTTTTCCTCTTTTAATCTTGTTGCCATTTCAAGTGCATAAGTATCAAAAGCATTTACTACCATAGCAACATTTTCAAAATTAGGTTGATTCGTTTCCTTTTTTACTTTTATCTCCACAGAATCATCTGGAACTTGTTTTACACAAACTAGTATCTCCATATATAATTCCTCCCTATTCTTTTTTTATCTTCCAATAATACTACTAGCTATAACAATTCTTTGAATCTCATTTGTTCCTTCAAAAATTTGGAATATTTTAGCATCTCTTAAAAGTTTTTCTACTGGATATTCTCTGCTATATCCATATCCTCCGAATATTTGTATCCCTTCAGATGCAACTTCCATCGCTATATCTCCAGCATAACATTTTGCAATAGCTGATTCTTTTGTATGTGGCAATCCTTTTTCCATTAAAGTTACAGCATGAGCTACCATTTGACGTGCTGTTTCTGTTTTAATTTCCATATCTGCTATTTTAAATTGAAGTCCTTGGTTTTTTATTATAGGTTTGTCAAACTGTATTCTCTCTTTAGCATACTGTATTCCTTCATTAATAGCTCTTTGAGCAATTCCAGTTGCTATACATCCCATCCATGCTCTAGCATTATCTAAAGTTTTCATTGCAACAGAGAATCCTCTATTTTCCTCTCCAATTAAGCATGAAGCAGGTATTCTACAATCTTCAAAAACTATATCACAAGTATTTGATGTTCTTATTCCTAATTTATCTTCATGATGTCCTGCACTAATACCTGGAGTTCCTGCTTCTATAAAGAACATTGAAATACCTTTTAACCCTTTACTTTTATCTGTCATTGCTGTTACACAGTAGAAAGATGCCACTCCTGCATTTGT
>CAMTJB010000250.1 GCA_947072715.1 uncultured Fusobacteriaceae bacterium
TTGATAACTCTTCTGTTTTTTCAGTTACACAGTAGTAATATTTAATCTTAGGCTCTGTTCCTGATGGTCTTGCAGTTACATAAGTGCAATCTTCAAATACAAATTGAATAACATCAGATTTTGGAAGGTCTAATTTCTTTTTAGTTCCATCTACTAAATTAACTTCAACTTGCTCTTTAAAATCACGGAAAATTGATACTTTTTTACCAATTATCTCTTTAGTTTCACTTAGTTTAGCTAATTCTGACATAATTTTAGAAATTTCAGCCATTCCCTCTTTACCTTTTTTAGTAACAGCTGTTATTCCCTCTTTGTACCATCCATACTTATTGTATAGCCACTCTAATTTTTCTAAAATGTCTGTACCTTCTGAATCATACTTTGCTGCCATCTCTGCTATTATCATAGTACTTACTACAGCATCTTTATCTCTTGCATGAGTTCCAACTAAATACCCATAAGACTCTTCAAATCCAAATAGATACTCTCCATCTAAAGCTCCTGTTTCAAACTCTCTAATCTTTTCACCTATGAATTTAAATCCAGTTAATGTTCTAAATATTTTTACACCTTTATCTGCTGCAACAACATCTAACATTGGTGTAGAAACTATTGTAGATATAACCGCTCCATTTTTTGGAATATCTTTCTTATTCTCTAAGATATAGTTCATAATTAAAAGACCCATCTGATTTCCATTAGGATATACCCACTCACCAGTTTTTGATTTACACGCTATTCCTATTCTATCTGCGTCAGGGTCATTTGCCATAACTATTTTTGATCCTACTTTTTCTGCAAGATCTATTCCTAACTTAAATACAGCTGGATCTTCTGGATTTGCATAAGGACAAGTTGGGAACATTCCGTTACCTTCTAATTGCTCCTTTACAGGATATACAGATTTGAATCCTACTTCATCAAACATTCTTAAAACAGGTCTTCCCCCTGTTCCATGAAGTGGTGTATAAACTATTTTAAATTGATCTTTTCCAGGTATGTCAGAATTTATAACCTGTTTTTTTACAGCATTTATGAAACTTACATCCATAGCTTCATCTATCATAACAAGAAGTCCCTTTTCTAAAGCCTTATTTCTAGAAATATGCTTTATCATTGAGAATTCAGTTACCTTATTAACATGATTTACAACTCCTGATGCCTGAGGCTCTACAAGCTGCGCTCCATCATTCCAGTACACTTTATACCCGTTATACTCTTGAGGGTTGTGTGAAGCCGTTACAACAACTCCTGCTTGTGTTCCTAAAGCTCTTACTGCAAATGATAACTCTGGAGTTGAGTGTAAAGTTTTAAATAAGTAAGCTTTTATCCCATTTGCAGCTAAAACTAAAGCTGTATTAAGAGCATACTCTTCCGAACATACTCTACAATCATAAGCTATTGCACATGATTTTTTAGAATCGTCATCCCCTGCAAATTCATTTATGTAGTTTGCTAAGCCTTGAGTAGCTTTTCTTATTACATATTTGTTTATTCTGTTAGTTCCAATACCTCTTACCCCTCTGATACCTCCTGTACCAAATGATAAGTCCATATAGAATCTATCCTCTATCTCTTTTAAGTCTTTTGATATACCTCTTAATTCTTCTCTATCCTTTTCATCTATATATGTAGAGTTTAACCAATTCATATATTTTCCAAAAACTATTTTTTCCACATTAATCCCCGCCTTTGTTAAAACTTTAATTCGTTTTTAAGGTAATCCTTTAACTCTTCAGAAGTTTCACTATTTCTTAATCCAAACTCTATATTCGCTTTTAAAAGTCCAATTTTGTTTCCAATATCGTATCTCTTTCCTTCAAAGTTATAAGCTAGAACTTTCTCTCCATCTTTCATCATCTTTAATATTCCGTCTGTAAGTTGGATCTCTCCACCTTTTCCAGGAGTAGTTTCTTCTAAATATTTAAATATTTTTCCATCTAAAAGGTATCTTCCAAGACATGCAAGTCTTGAAGGAGCCTCTTCTTTTGCAGGCTTTTCTATAAAATCATCTATCTCAATTGTTCTTGAATCTAAAGTAGCAACTGGTTTAACTACTCCATATTTTGAAACGTCATCTTCACTAACTTCTTGAACTCCAATTATAGAAGCTCCATATTCATCATATTTTTCAATTAGTTGCTTAGAAACAGGATTTTCAGGATTGTACATAATATCATCACCAAGAGCAATTATAAAAGGTTCATCCCCTATAAAAGGTTTTGCCTTAAGAATTGCATGTCCTAACCCCAGTGGTTTATTTTGTCTTACATAAAAAATATTTGCCATGTCAGAAAGATGACTAACTTTATCCAATAAACCTTGCTTTCCACTTTCTGATAAAGTTTTCTCAAGCTCATAAGAGTGATCAAAATGATCCTCTATAGAGTTCTTGTTTCTTCCTGTAACAATAACTATATCCTTAATCCCAGCCTCAACTAACTCCTCCACAATATACTGTAAAGATGGCTTATCTACTATTACAAGCATCTCCTTAGGTTGTGCTTTTGTTGCTGGTAAAACTCTTGTTCCTAACCCTGCTGCAGGTATTACTGCTTTCGTAACCTTTTGCATATAGCCCCCAATTTTTTTCATTTTCATAATCTTTTTATCTTTTATCTTTCAAATATTTGGATTTGCTGGAATTATTAAGAAAACGATTAGCAACGCAGACAAGCCCACAAAGTAGCG
>CAMTJB010000251.1 GCA_947072715.1 uncultured Fusobacteriaceae bacterium
ACTATATTCTCATCTAATAGCCCTTGTAAATAATTTTTTTCATGATTTTTTACACAAATTTTTATATTATACTTATTATCTTTAATAAGAGCGTTTGACAAATTTATTAAAGCTTTTTCTATTCCACCTATATTCAAACTATCAGTGCAAAATACCAAAGTTTTCTTCATAATTTACCTTTCCTTATTTTGTAATATTATAAAATAATTCTATCTATTAGATTTTCATACTCTCTTATTACAGTATTTTTATTAAACTCATCTCTTCTAATTTTAAGCTTTTCAAAATATTTTTCTTGAATATCTTCATTCAATAAGAAAAATTCAATGTTTTTTGCTAGTTGTACTTCATCTCCTACAGGGTATAAAATACCACAGTCTCCACCACTTAAAATCTCTTTTGGACCTGTTGGACAATCTGATGATATTACAACTTTATCACAAATCATAGCCTCAATTAAAACTGTTGGTAATCCTTCATATTTAGAACTGTGAACAAAAAAGTCTGAGTTTTTCATCCATACATATGGATTTTTTGTTAATCCTATTAGTTTAACTTGATCATTTAATTTCAGTTCTTCTATCTGATTTTCTATTTCTGTCCTTGATGGTCCATCTCCAATAATGTATAATTTTTCTTTTATTCCTCTGTCTTTTAATATTTCAAAGGCTCTTAAAAGAGTTGGATAGTCTTTTTGTACATTATCAAGTCTTGATACTGCAACACAATATTTTTCTTTCATTAACTCTTGTTGTTCTGGTGTTAGCTCAGATTTATCTTCTGCTAACTTTTCTATTCTATCAAAGTTAAAAGGATTGTATACTCTTTCTACTTTTCCTTTTAAATAAGGATATATTCTCTCTATCTCCTCTTTCATCTCATCACAAATAGCTACAACTTTAGTATATTTATCTAATCTTTTACCAAATCTTTCAATCTTATCTTTTCTATTTCCAAGAAGAGATGGAATTGAATTATGAATCCAAACAACTGATTTTTTTACATCTAACTTATCAATATATTTAGTTGCTCCCCAGTCATAATCAATAAATATTTCTGTTTCACCAATCTCTTTTAAGCATTTTTTAGTATTTTCTAAAACGATACCTCTCTCTTTCCACATCATGTAGTTATACATGAATTTACTATAAAGAGAACTTTTTCTTTTTAATCTATACTGCTCTGTTTCTCTCATAAGAGACTCTGGTTTTAAAAAATATACTTTTATATCTTGAGGAATATCCTTTAAAAATATATTGTCATCTCCTGAATCGTCAGTTATTAAAAGATTTATCTCATATTTATCTCTATCTATTGTTTGAAGGACTTCAATTAAAACTCTTTCAAGTCCTCCCATTCTTAGACTTCCACTTCTAATTATTATTTTTTGCTTATTGTTATTGCTTTCGCTCTTCATTAATTTCCCCTTATGAAGTTATTTGAGTTTCTAAATTTTCCAACCTTTTACTCTTAGCTTCTGTTTTAATCCTCTTACTTTTTTTATAATAGGTATATTCTTAAATTCTTTTGTAAAATAAGCAATATAATAAAAAAAACTTCTTCCTTTTTTATCATTTTTATCTTTATTATATTCTTTTTCAACATCATAATTAAGCTCCATTACTAATAAGTCTCTTTTCAAAGTAAAAATATCGTAACATCTTCTGTAATCTATATATTTTTCGCTTTTTCCTTGGGTATCGATTACTTTCATTCCATCTTTTGTTTTTATAAAATTAGATGTATTAAGATCACCATGATATATTCCATGGCTGTGCATCTTCTTTATGATTTTCATAACTTCATTTACATCTTCTATTGTTCTTAATATTTTCCCATCTATATATTCCATTAAAATATAACTTTCTTCTATAAAATGTTTTCTTTTAACAATTACACCAAGTGGTGGTACAAAGAAATCCAAACCTATGCTTTTCCAATGAGTTAGATTCTTTAATGTTGTTAAAGCTTCCCCATCTTTAAAATAAGTTTGAATTCTTCTTTGAGGAATTACTGTTTCAGCTTTAGGTGATTTTAAAATATATATCTCTCCTTCAACTTCTACTTTAGCTACATAATTTCTCTCTGTATTCTTATATACTTCTAACTCTATATACTCTTTCTTACATATTTTTTTTAAAACAGACTTATAATCTCTATTTTTTTAGAATAATAGAGATTATATTCTTTATAGCTTTCTTTTTCTATCATTATCAATTACTCTCCCAAAAGCTCTTTTGAAGCTTCTATAACTTGCTGAGGATTAATGCCATTTAAATATTCATTTCCAAAATATTCTTTTTCACCATTTAATCCACTTAAAATAGTTATATTTTTATAGCAACTATGAGAAAAACCATGCTCCCTATTTGCAAATAATCCTATTACTTTTTTCTTAAATCCAAAAGCTATATTATATAGCCCAGAATCTACTCCTATATATAGCTTACATGAATTTATTATTATATTAGTCTCTTCAAGTGATGTCTTATTTACTTTGTCTATTATATTACTATTTTTTAATATATTGCTCATCTCTGCCATAACTCTCTCTTCTAATTTTCCTTTTCCAAGTAAAATTATTTTATATTGAGGATATTTTTTAGACAGTTCTATTAATATTTTTTCTAGATTTTTGGGGGACATAATTCTTTTTCTATCTATACTTCCAACACCTACAGCAATAGTA
>CAMTJB010000252.1 GCA_947072715.1 uncultured Fusobacteriaceae bacterium
CTCTTATAATAATAATCAAGGAATAACATATAGTAACTCAGAAAATCCAAGAGCTATAGAGTTTGATAATTCAAATCCATTCTATCAAATAGATCCTAATAAATGTATAGCATGCGGGAAGTGTGTGGCAGTATGTTCAAAATTACAATGTAATGGTGAATTGGAACTTAAAGAAAAAAATGGGAGATTAGTTGTTGGAGCTAAAAGAAGTGAAAAGATAAATGATTCAACTTGTGTAAGTTGTGGAAATTGTGTAAGTGTATGTCCTGTTGGAGCTCTTACTGCAAAATCTAAAAAAATATTTACTGGTGAAAATTTAAAAATAGTAAGAACAACTTGCTCTTATTGTGGTGTTGGATGTCAAATTGATTTTCACGTAAAAGATAACGAAATAGTGGATGCTTATCCTGCTAATATTGCTCCAAATGATGGATTGTTATGTGTAAAAGGAAAATTTGGATATAAGTTTGTAAATCATCCAGATAGATTACAAAAACCTTTAATTAGAAAAAATGGGATTTTAGTTGAATCGACTTATGAAGAGGCTTATGAATATATTTCTAAAAAAATGAAAAATATAAAGGAAGAGTTTGGTTCAGATGCTTTTGCTGGATTATCTTCTGCTAGATGTACCAATGAAGATAACTATATGTTTCAAAAATTATTCCGTGGGGTGTTAGGCACAAATAATATAGATCACTGTGCCCGTCTTTGACATAGCTCAACAGTTGCTGGTCTAGCAACAACATTAGGTAGTGGAGTAATGACTAACTCAATAGAGGAGATAGAGAGTAATAAAGTAATTTTTATTATTGGATCTAATCCTAGAGAAAATCATCCAATAATAGGAGCAAAAATAAAAAAAGCTAAGCTAAGTGGAGCTAAGTTAATTATGGCAGACCCTAGAAAAATAGATATGTCTGAAGTGGCAGATGTATTTATGCAGTTAAATGTTGGAACTAACATAGCTTTAATAAACTCTTTAATAAATGTGATTATAAAAGAGAATTTATATGATAAAGATTATGTTCAAAATCATACGGAAGATTTTAAACTATTAGAAGAGGTTACTAAAAAATATACTCCGGAGTATAGTGGAGAAATTTGTGGAGTATCCCCTAGTTTAATAGTAGAAGCAGCAAGATTATATGCAAGTGATACAGCTAGTATATTTTATGCAATGGGAATAACTCAGCACAAAGCAGGAACAAACGGAGTTATGGCTCTTTCAAATTTAGCACTTTTATGTGGAAATATTGGTAAAAAAAATAGTGGAATAAATCCTCTAAGAGGTCAGAATAATGTTCAAGGATCTTGCGATATGGGAGCTCTTCCAAATGTATTTACAGGATATCAATCTGTTACGAATAAAGATGTAGTTTCAAAATTTAGTAAAAAATGGGGAGTAGAACTTTCTAATAAAACTGGATATATTTTGCCAGAGATGATGCATAGAGCATCTCATGGAGAGATGAAATGCATGTATATTATGGGAGAAAATCCTGTTATTTCAGATCCTGATACTCATCATATTGTTGAAGCATTGAAAGCCTTAGATTTACTAATTGTGCAGGATATATTTTTAACAGAAACTGCAGAACTTGCAGATGTAGTTCTTCCAGCTCTTTCTTTTGCAGAAAAAGAAGGTACTTTTACAAATACAGAACGTAGAGTTCAAAGAGTTAGAGAAGTAGTAAAGAGAAAAGAAGTAAAAAATGATTGGGAAATTATAAATGATATAATGCTGTTATTAGGTTACAATCACAAATATAGTTCAGCAGAAGAGATAATGGAAGAGATAGCTGAGTTAACACCTCAATATGAAGGAATTACTTATGATTTAATTGACAAGATTGGAATACCTTGGCCTATTAAAAAAGGAGAAACAAAAGGAACTCCGATTTTACACACAAATGGGCCTTTAAGAGGAAAGGGAAGATTTGTTCCTAGTGAATCTGAATTAAGTGGAGAGATTCAGTCTGTGGAGTACCCTTATTTGCTTACTAATGGAAGAAATTTATATCACTATCATACAAGAACAATGACTGGAAAAGTGGATGGGTTAAATGAAAAATCACCTAATTCATATATTGAGATACATCCAAATACTCTGGAAAAATTAGGATTAAAAGATGGGGAAGCTGTATCAATAACATCAAGAAGAGGAAATATTATAACTAATGTAAAAAGTAGTTTTGGAATTTTAGAGGAACTATTTTTTATGCCATTCCACTTTATGAATGGATCTTGTAATGTCTTAACAGGTGTAGAGCATTCAGATCCACTTTGTGGAATTCCTGAATTAAAGGTAACAGCCGTTAGAATTGAAAAAATAGCAAATATATAACATAAGGAAAGTAATATGAGTATAGATAAAAGTGCAATAATACTTGCTGGAGGAAAAGGTAGCAGATTAGGGTATTTAGATAAAGCTTTTCTAAAGTATAAGGGAAGATTTTTTGTAGATATATTAATAGAAAAACTTCTTGATTTTAAAGAGGTTATAATAGTTACTAACTCTCCTGAAAAATATTTAGGATATGTTGAAAAATATAAATGTTTAAATAATCTAAAAATTGTTACTGATGAAATAAAAGATATAGGTCCAATAGGAGGCATATATACTGGACTTCTTACTTCTAAGTCTAATGAAAACTTTGTAGTGTCTTGTGA
>CAMTJB010000253.1 GCA_947072715.1 uncultured Fusobacteriaceae bacterium
TAAAAACTTACTACTCCATATACTTTCGCTATTGGTAAATTTAATTTTTCAGCAACAAACTCTTGAACTTCATGCGGTAAATATCCAAAAATTTCTTGTGCTTGGTGCAAAACTGTAATTAAACACCCATTTTTGTCAGAAATATTATTGATAAAATTTTCTAATTTATCAAAACATTCTTTTTTTAATTTGTTATCACAACTCATTTTTTCCTCCTATATTTACTATTTTTTTTATTTTTTTATTAAATAAATAAAAATTTCTTTTTTAACATTCTATACTACGTCTATTTTACACATTAAACTTCTTTATGTCAACATGATATGTGACCGTTTTTTTGTCATTTACTATATTTTTACAATCATTTCCTTCTATTTTTGTAACCATTTTGATTAAAAGTGCAATTTTTGGACCTTTATGCATTAACTTCAATATATATCGTTCTATATTTCTACATTTCCCAAATTTAACAACTACTTTTATCATATTTACAATACATATTAAAAAAAGAGGGAAGATTTCTATAAATCTTCCCTACTTCCATTAATTATTTTTTATCTGCTTTTTTATATGCTGACTCAGAACCAAAAACGTCAACTATTTTTGTTTTATAATAACCTTTCATCTCTTCTTTTCCTGCACCTAAGTACTTTCTAGAATCGAACTCTTTAGGATTATCCATTAAAGCTTTTCTTAGTCCCGCTGTAAATGCAAGTCTACCATCTGTATCAACGTTTATTTTTGCTACACCAGATTTAGCTCCATTTCTTAATTCAGTTGCTGGAATTCCAATTGCATCTTTAATCTCTCCACCGTAAGTTCTTAACATCTCTATATACTTAGCTGGAACTTCTGATGAACCGTGTAAAACGATTGGGAATCCTGGTAATCTTCTTTCAACCTCTTCTAATATATCTAATCTTAATTTTGGATCCTCACCTGGTTTGAATTTGTGTGCTCCATGAGAAGTACCAATAGCTATTGCTAAAGAGTCTACTCCAGTTCTTTTTACAAACTCTTCAACCTCTTCTGGCTTTGTAAAGTTATGAGATTCTGCAACTACATCATCCTCTATACCAGCAAGAACTCCTAATTCACCTTCAACTGTTACATCGAATCCTTTAGCATATTCAACAACTTCTTTTGAAACTGCAATATTTTCTTCAAAAGCATGGTGTGATCCATCTATCATTACAGATGAGAATCCACACTCTATACAAGTTTTTACTGCTGCTAAATCTGGACCATGATCTAAGTGTAATGCTACTGGAATATCTGATCCCATTTCTCTTGCTCTATCTACTGCTGCTTTAGCAAGTAAAGGAGTTACTGTTTTTCCCATATACTTTAATGCTCCTGTTGAACATTGTAAAATTACAGGTGATCCCATCTCAGCACAAGCTTCAACTATAGCAAGCATTTGCTCCATATTATTAAAATTAAATGCAGGAACTGCATATCCTTCTTTGTTAGCTTTTGCAAACATCTCTCTTGTGTTTACTAATCCTAATTCTTTGTAATTATATCCCATTTTTACCCCTCCAAATTTTATAATACAACTCATTTTAACACATTATCAAATTTAACAAAAATTTATTTCTGCTACATTTTTAACTTTATTTGCTTTAAAATATGCCTAAAAAACCATTTTATTCTCATTCTTTTTTTAAAAAGAATCATTACTTGAGGAACCATACAGATTACATTCTCTATAACTCTTTCATATTTTCCAAAGTTATTAAATATTTTTTTATATCCTATAAGCCAAGAGATTAAAACTAAGTTTATCATTCTAATAAGACTAACACCGAAATTTATTACTCCTTCCTTTGTTATGTACACATTAAAAATCTTAAATAATACTTCTCCATTTTGAGTAAAAAAAACTTGAAACAATGTAGTCATCATATAAAAGAATATCAATACTTTCATATACTTAATTTTTTTACTAATCTCTTTATTATAAATAAGATTTACTATTAAGACTACACAAAATATTGCAAAGAGAAACTCTATTCTATTAAAATAAAGATTACTAATAAGAAGCAATAATATACTACTTTTTAACAACAGTAGCTCCTCTCATATATGGAACTAAAGCTTCCGGAATTAAGAAACTTCCATCTTCTTGCTGATAATTTTCCATAATCGCTACAAGAGTTCTTCCTACAGCAAGTCCTGAACCATTTAAAGTATGAATAAATTCACTTTTTGTTTGCCCTTCAGGTCTATATTTTAATCCCATTCTTCTAGATTGGAAATCTGTACAGTTTGAACATGAAGATATTTCTCTATATTTATTTTGACCTGGTACCCAAACTTCTAAATCGTAAGTTTTAGCTGCTCCAAATCCCATATCTCCTGAGCATAATAATATTACTCTATAAGGTAATCCTAATTTTTGTAAAATTGTTTCTGCATTTACAACCATTTTTTCTAACTCATCATATGAGTTTTCTGGTGTAGAAAGTTTTACCATCTCAACTTTATTGAATTGGTGTAATCTTATTAATCCTTTCATGTCTCTTCCATAAGAACCTGCTTCTCTTCTAAAACAAGGTGAATAAGCAGTATAGTACTTAGGTAAGTCTTTTTCATCTAATATCTCTTCTCTATGAATATTTGTTAAAGTTATTTCTGATGTAGATATTAA
>CAMTJB010000254.1 GCA_947072715.1 uncultured Fusobacteriaceae bacterium
AAAACATGGAGTTAATAAAAGGTGTTAGAGGAACAAAAGATATATATGGAAAAGAAGGTATAAAATTTAATCATATTAACAAAATTGCCGATGAATACTTTAGCAATTATGGCTTTGAGATGATTAAAACTCCAATTTTTGAAGAGACACAACTTTTCAAAAGAGGTATTGGTGAAGGTACAGATGTTGTTGATAAAGAGATGTACACTTTCATAGATAAAGGAGATAGAAGTTTAACATTAAGACCAGAAGGAACAGCATCTGTTGTAAGATGTTACTTAGAAAATAAAATTTATGCAAAAGAAGATGTAAGTAGATTTTATTATATGGGGTCTATGTTTAGATATGAAAGACCACAAGCTGGTAGACAGAGAGAGTTTAATCAGTTAGGTGTAGAAGTATTAGGAGAGTCATCACCAATTTTAGATGCTGAAAATATTGCTATGGCATATAAATTTTTAGATAAAATTGGAGTATCAGATTTAGAAGTAACAATTAACTCAGTTGGTGAAAATGAATCAAGAGTAAGATATAGAAAAGCTTTACTTGATTTTTTAAATCCTGTTAAAGAGGAGTTATGTGAAGATTGCAAAAATAGAATGGAGAAAAATCCATTAAGAGTTTTAGATTGTAAAATTGAAAAATGTAAGTCTAAAATTGTAGATGCACCTAGTATAATAGATTCTTTAGCTCCAGAAGAGAGAGAGCACTATGAAACTGTAAAAAAATATTTAACTATATTTGGAGTTAAATTTAGAGAAGATTCAAGACTTGTAAGAGGATTAGATTATTATTCAAGTACTGTTTTTGAAATAGTGACTAATAAATTAGGATCACAAGGAACTGTTTTAGGTGGTGGAAGATATGACAACCTTTTAAAACAACTTGGTGATAAGGAGATTCCGGCATTTGGTTGGGCAGCTGGAGTTGAAAGAATGATGATGTTAATGAGTAATTTTGAGGATAAAAATCCAGATTTATACATTGCATGGTTAGGAGAAGCTACAAGAGAAACAGCAATGAAAATAGCCAATGACTTAAGAGCAGATGGAAAAAAAGTTGTTATTGAATACAATGAAAAAGGTATGAAGCCTCATATGAAAAAAGCTGATAAAATTGGAGCAAAATACGCTTTAATTATTGGTGAAGATGAAATGAAAAATGGCAAATATATATTAAAAGATTTTACAAATAGAGAGCAAGTAGAAGTTGCTTTAGAAGAGATAAAGGGGAGATTAAAATGATTTACAGAACTCATAATCTTGGAGAGTTGAGAAAAGAAAATATTGGACAAGTAGTAACACTTTCTGGTTGGATTGACACAAAAAGAGATTTAGGTGGATTAACATTTATAGACTTAAGAGATAGAGAAGGATTAACTCAAATAGTTTTTGATATTGATGTAGCTGCTAAAGAAGTAGTAGAAACTGCTCAAAAATTAAAAAATGAATCAGTTATAAAAGTTGTTGGAACAGTAAAAGAGAGATACAGCAAAAATGCAAACATTCCAACAGGAGAAGTAGAAATATTTGCTACGGAATTAGAAATACTAAATCCAGCTGATGTACTTCCATTCCAAGTAACTGGAAATGAAAATGTTAGTGAAACAATGAGACTTAAATATAGATATTTAGATATGAGAAGACCTCAAATGATGAATAACTTAAAAATGAGACATAAAATGATTATGTCTATAAGAAACTATATGGATGAGCAAGGGTTCTTAGATGTTGATACTCCTGTATTAACTAAATCAACTCCAGAAGGAGCAAGAGACTTCTTAGTACCAAGCAGAATTAGTCAAGGTGAATTTTATGCACTTCCTCAATCACCACAAATTTTTAAACAGTTATTAATGATTGGTGGAATTGAAAAATATTTCCAAATTGCTAAATGTTTTAGAGATGAAGATTTAAGAGCAGATAGACAGCCAGAGTTTACTCAGCTTGATATAGAGATGTCTTTTGTAGAGCAAAATGATATTATGGATACTATAGAAGGATTAGCAAAGAGAGTATTTAAAAATGTAACAGGAGAATCAGCTGATTATTCATTCCCAAGAATGCCTTATGCAGAAGCTATGGAAAGATTTGGTTCAGATAAACCAGATGTTAGATTTGGTGTAGAGTTAAAAGATCTTTCTGATATAGTTAAAACAGCTGGATTCCAAGCTTTTAAAACTTGTATAGAGAATGGAGGAGTTGTTAAGGCAATAGTTGCACCAGGCGCTTCTGAAAAGTTCTCAAGAAAAGTTTTAGATGAGTACCAAGAGTATGCAAAAACATACTTCGGAGCTAAAGGAATGGCTTACATTAAATTAACTGAAGAGGGAGTAACATCTCCACTTGCTAAATTCTTTACAGAAGAAGAAATGAACGCAATAATTGAAAAAACTGAAGCTAAAAAAGGAGATGTAATCCTTATTATAGCAGATGTTAAGAAAGTGGTATATGGTTCTTTAGGAGCGCTTAGACTAAGAATAGGTAAAGAGTTAGATTTAATTAATAATGATGAATATAAATTCTTATGGGTAGTAGACTTCCCAATGTTTGAATATTCAGAAGAGGAGCAAAGATATCAAGCTCAACACCACCCGTTCACATCTATAAAACCTGAAGATATGGAAGCTTTCATGGGTGGAGAGATGGAAG
>CAMTJB010000255.1 GCA_947072715.1 uncultured Fusobacteriaceae bacterium
TATAAGATACTTAGTAGGAGGTGTGTTAAATGGATGAAGATATTTTAACAAATTTAGAACTATTAGTGTTTTCCATTGTTGGATATTCTGGAGAAGCTAAATCACACGCATATAGAGCCCTTACTTTATCAGAAAATGGTGATTTTAAAGGAGCTTTAGAATTTATAGAAAAATGTGATGCCTCTTTACTAAAGGCTCATAATTTCCAAACTAGTATGATTCAAAGAGAATCTAATGGAGAAAAATCAGTAATAACTATGCTTTATGTTCATGCTCAGGACCATTTAATGACTGCTATTTCTGAGAGAGAGTTAATAAAAAAAATGATTACTCAAAATGAAAGACTTTATAAATTAGAAAAAGCTTTAAATTTATAATTAAACTTGTAAAAAAACATAGTTTATTAATTTCTTATATAAAAACCCCCTTTATAAGCAAATTTATTAAGATGCTATAAAGGGGGTTTTTATATTATATTTTTCTGAAATAACTTAATATTTCCATTTTTTGCTTTCCAAAGCTTTCTTCACTAATATCTTTACAATTTTTGGAAACTATTATCTCTTTCACTATTGTTGCAGGTTTATCAGACATTATATAAATTCTATCTGAAAGTATTATTGCCTCATCAATATCATGTGTAATAAAAATTGCTGAGGAGTGAATTTTCTTCCATATTTCTAAAAACCATACTCTCATATTGTCCCTAGTAATGCTATCTAATTTAGAGAAAGGTTCATCAAACAAATATACATCTGTTCCACAAAGATAAGTTCTTAAGAGAGCTGCTCTTTGTTTCATCCCCCCTGATATCTCTTTAGGGTAAAAGTTTTCATATCCTTCTAATCCAAATATTTTGAAAAGATTTAATATCTCCTCTTTTTTTTCATCAGTTAGAAGATTTTTTATCGTAATTGGTAAAATTACATTTTCAAAAATAGTCTTATATGGCAATAACAAGTCATCTTGAAGCATATATGCTGTCTCTGATATTTTTCCTGTTATATCTTTCCCATCTTTTAAAACAGTTCCTGATGTAGGTTTTATAAAGCCTGCTATTATATTCAGAAGTGTGCTTTTTCCACAACCACTAGCTCCTAATATACTTATAATTTCACCTTGATTTAAATAAAAATTTATATTATTTAAAACTTCAAGAGATTCATATTTTTTCTGTATATTACTAAGTTCTAATTTCATATTTTTTCCTTATTTTCTGTTATTATTTTCTGTATCTAAATATTTATTTGTAAACATTTTTGAAGTCTCAACTTGATTTTTGATTCCATCATTTTCATATAAAAAATTTGTAAATTTTTCCCAAATTTCTGGTTCCATATGTCCCCAATAAGGTGCATCTTCTTTATAATGATTAGCTAAAAAATTTTGACTACTTTCTACTAAAGCACCATCTAACCCTTGAGCATTTTTCATTAATATTTCTGCTGCTGACTTAGGGTCTTTAATTGCATCTTCATAGCCTTTAGCTGTTGCTTTTAAAAACTTTTTAGCAACATCTGGATTTTTATTTAAAAACTTATTACTTGCCATAATAACTGGTGTATAAAACTGTAAATTTTTATCATAATCTATTAATTTTATAAATGGCATATTTTTATTTTCTAATTTTGCTTTAATAACATCCCATCCCGCATAAGCCCACTCAAAATCAATTCCATACTGTAAACCTTGCATTACATCCATAGAGTTTACATTTTTATATTTTACCGTATCCTTTTCTCCTCCATCCTTAACAATTATATCATTAAGAATAGCTTTATTTATTGATGTTTCACTTCCTCCAAATTGCTTTCCTGCAAAATCCTTTGGAGTCTGTATTCCACTTTTTTCACTAACTAAGAATCCACTTGTATTCGATTGTAATACTGCGGCTATCGCTACAATATCAATATCTGAGTGTACCGAGTGAGCAAGTGTTATCCCTTCTTGTTCTCCTATAGCAAACTCTGCTCCCTCTCCTGATATTACCTCTATAGCAGCATCATTTCCTGCAGGAAGTATCTCTACATCTAGTCCTAGGTCTTTATAGTACCCTCTTTCTTTCGCTATATATATTCCTGTATGATTTGTATTTGGAGTCCAATCTAATAAAAATCTTACTTTTGTAAGTTCATTTGGATTTTTTTCCTCTTTCTTTTCACATCCACTTATGACTGCTAAAACTATTGCTGAAGCTAATATAAATAACTTTTTCATAATTCCTCCACCTATATGTATTTCTTAAAAAACAGTTTTTCTACTAAAAATACTATTCCTATTAAAATTAATGATAGCAATACTACTATTAGTAATACAGAAAAAACACCCACATAATTATATGATCTTTTTGCTGCCATCATATAAACTCCAAGACCTCTTGTTCCTCCAAGCCACTCTGCAATTAGAGCACCTGTTAAGCAAAAAGTCGTAGAAATTTTTACTCCTGACATTATCCCTTTTATTGCTATTGGTATTTTCACTATTTTAAATATATCCTTCTTTGTCCCACCCATATTTTTTATTAAATTTATTATGTTTTCATCTATCTTTGAAATTGCGTCTAGCATATTTACTGTAATTGGAAAAAAACAAAATGAAATTATTAATAAAATTTTAGGTAATACTCCATATCCAAACCATAATAT
>CAMTJB010000256.1 GCA_947072715.1 uncultured Fusobacteriaceae bacterium
TTGCACAAAGATTTAAATAATCACCTTGAGCTGTCTCATCTGCTACTTCACTTGTAAATAAAACCGAGGTAATCCATGGATATTTTATATTAGTATATCTATGGTTAGGATCAAACTTAAATGGAATCCAGTACATAATTAGATTCTCAAAATAATCTGCTGGGAATAAATTTGGTAACCATGAATTCGCATATTTTTCAAACCTATTCTTCCAATCTAGATTTAATATTCTAATCTCTTCATGAGCATTAATTGATTTTGCAACTACACTCTCCATTTTTTTAGATAATTGCTCATTTCCTTTAAAAGCTTCATCTTTTAACCACCAAAAATATCCATAAATAAGAGATCTTGGCAACCAAAAACCTTTAAATACTGGAGATGTGTATCCTGAAAATTGTTGTGCCCATTCATGACTTGGCACTCCATGATTATCTGTTATTATATCTGGCAACCATTCTCTCCACACTTTTGTAAAAGCTTTTGCTTCTGTATGAATAGTATTATCTTTATGATACTCTGTTGCAAACTCTTTTCCTAAGGAATTAAATCTTGCAATATGAAGAATCCAATTGGGATTATCTTTCTGAAGTTCATAATGAATAGCTGCACCGTCTGCATTTTCAAAAGGTATTATTACTAAGTTTAACTCTTCTGTTATATTCTTATATTTTTCATTTTTAAGAATCTCTTTTATTAACATAAAAGCTGTATTTGTAGAAGAAAGTTCATTTGCATGATGACGACAATTAATAAAAAATACAGGTCTATTATTAATTAGTTTATTTCTTGAAACATAACCTCTATATTTAGGTTTAAACTCTATAGAGTGAATCTCTCTATTTCCATAACTTACACCAATTCTTTTTACTATTACTCCATCTACATTTTTTAATTGTTCTATTATCTCTAAATATTCTTTATACCCAATAACTGAATTTTCATAAATATTTATATCGTTAATATCTATTTTTTTATCTTTTTTATCTAAATTCTCATTTATCTTTTTGGTATAACTTAATAAGTTTATACTATAATTAGCAATTAATCTTATCTCTCCACCTAACTCTGCTCTTTCCATCTTAATACTTCTAATCTTGGCTATACTTTCTTCTTTATTTCTTTGATATTCTTGTTTTTCTATATCTTTGACTTCCTCTATCTCATTCATATCTATTATATTTTCTCTAGTATTATAAAGAGTAAATTTTAGATAAGGAGCCCCTTCCTTCTCTTTTATTACAGGAAGAATAAGTCCAGGTGCATCTAAAATCTCCCCTGCTGTGTTTTGACCTAATTGTTTGAAAAAATCACTTCCTACAAAGTATATATCCTCATGAAAAGCATCAATAGAAGATATTAAATCCTCTCTTATATTCAATTTTATATTTGGTTCACTAACGCCAATATCCAATCTTAATTGAGAAAAAAATGGCTGTAATGAAGTCAAAGGCACTCCATCTGTTTTTTCTAGAATAAAATTTTTACATAAAGGTAGTATTTCACCTTGATATACATCCCAAATATTCTCTAAATCAGTTTTTATATTTTCATTTATTATTAATTTATTATTTTTATGCACTTTTATATAGCCTGTACAAGGGTGTACAAGTCCTAAGTTAGGATATGCATCTATATAAGGTCTTTCTGAATTTTCAGCCTTATATCCCTCTTGTAAAACTATATTATCTTTATCATCGTATACTGTTACTTTATACGTAATATCCTCTTCCCCTTTATATAAAAGAAATTTTATATTATCTCTACACATATTTAATTTTTCACTTAAAATATCATCAATAGGGTAAAGTTCTTGCAAATATCTTAATGGAAGATCAAACCATTTATTTGGAGTATCTTTATTTGAAATATTATACGTTGGCATAGCTCCATTTTCGTCCATCCATTCAGTCTCTCCAGCTGGTAAAAAAGCCTTAAACTCTATATCTATTTTTTTTATTTTATTTGAAATTTCAGTTTTTATTTTATTTACTATTTTTTCGTCTAACCAGCTATACCCCTGCTTGTAAGCACAGTATAAATCAAAGCTTTTTATTTCTGCTCCTGCTTCCTCTATAATCTTTTTTAATTGAGCTTTTAACTCTTCTCTAACTTCCGTGTTTTCACTTAAGGCTGATTCTATTCTTACTAAATCCCCTTCTTTTATTTGCGGAATAAGATCTCTTTTTATTGTATCTTTAAATTTTTCTACTTCCCACTGTAATTTATACTCTTTTTCATATATTATTTGATTAGTTTTTGAGATGTCTAAAGCATTTTCAGATATATTATTTTTTACTTTTTTAATCTCTTTTTCTTTATTTAAATTTATAGAAAAACTCTTATCAAAGTTAATATTATGGTATTCTTCACATATACAACTTGAAAAATCAATAAGATTATCTAAAGATTCACATAATAATATTTTAGTTCTGCTACCTTGATCTAATTTCAGACCTTTTTCCTCTTCATTATCAGTTGCCTTTATTAAAAATATATTATTTTCAAAATCATCTCTCTCTAAAGTTATAGGATAAGAGTAAGATGTCACATCCATAGTCAACCTTGCTGCTATATTTGAAAGAGCTATGACTTCTTCTTTTTCTAGAGTATCATTCACAATAAGTT
>CAMTJB010000257.1 GCA_947072715.1 uncultured Fusobacteriaceae bacterium
TTGCTAATATTATTGCAATCTTTACAGGAGCTTTATTAAAGCAATTAGGAAAGAAGCACCCTTCATTAACAGGAAATGGAGAGTTAGTAATAAATAACTCTAAAGATGTAACTGAAGAGAAAGAAGTAAAAGTTGAAGCTGGACAAAAAGAATTTGCAGCAGCACTATTCTTTACAGGTGTTATGTTTATGGTAGCGTGTATAGCTGAAAAGGTATGGGGAGCAATGAACATGCCATTTGAAATTCATAAATTAGCATTTTTAGTATTATTAACAATATTAGTAAATGTAGCTGATATCGTTCCAGCTGAGATTAAAGAGGGATCTAAAAAGATGCAATCATTCTTCTCTAAGCACACAATCTGGATACTAATGGCAGCAGTAGGATTTGGAACAGATGTACAAGAGATAATCAATTCATTAACTATAGGAAACCTAGTTATAGCAATAGCTATAGTTGGTGGAGCAGTAGCTGGAATAATGTTATTTGCTAAGAAAATGAAATTCTATCCAATTGAAGCAGCAATAACAGCAGGTCTTTGTATGGCTAACAGAGGGGGATCTGGAGATATCGCAGTTTTAGGAGCAGCGGATAGAATGGAACTTATGTCATTTGCACAAATTTCTTCAAGAATTGGTGGGGCAATGATGCTAATAATAGGGTCGATAATTTTTGGTCTATTTGCTTAATTTTGAAAAGAAAATTTCAGATTTAAAAAGATTTCCTTTTTATAATTTTAGTGGTAAAATATATGAAATTTTATTATCTGAAAGGGGGACTTATGAAACTATCAAACAGAATTATGTCTTTAAAAACATCTCCAGTGAGAAAATTTATTCCCTATGGAGAAGCAGCAATAAAAGAAGGAAAAAAAATACACTATCTTAACATAGGTCAGCCTGATATAGAAACTCCAAAAGAGTTTTTCAATGCGATTCACAACTATAGTGAGCCAGTATTAAAATATGCTCATTCAGCAGGATTATCTGGACTTATAAGTGCGATTAGTGATTACTATAAAAGAAGAAATATGGATTATTCAGGAAACAATGAGATACTTGTTGTTAACGGTGGTAGTGAAGCTCTTTCTTTTGTTCTTATGACTTTATGTGATGAAGGTGACGAGATAGTTATTGCTGAGCCTTATTATGCAAATTACAATAGCTTTTTCGACACTTTAAGAATAAAAATAAATCCTGTTAAAACTTATGCTGAAACAGGATTTCACCTTCCATCTATGGAAGAATTTGAGAAATCTATAACTCCAAAAACAAAAGCTATAATGCTTTCAAACCCTAGCAACCCAACAGGAGTTGTTCATACTTTAGAAGAGATGAAAATGATAGCTGAAATTGCTAAAAAACATGATCTTTATATAATCAGTGATGAGGTATACAGAGAGTTTGTTTATGGTGAAAATAAGGCTATAAGTTTTGGAACTTTTAAAGAGTTAGAAGATAGAGTTATAATTATAGATTCTATCTCTAAAAGATACTCTGCATGTGGTGCTAGAATAGGATGTATAGTTAGTAAAAACAAAGAATTTATGAGTGCAATTTATAAGTTATGTCAAGCTAGACTTTCAGTACCTACTCTTGAAATGGTAGGAGCAGTAGCTCTTTATCAGTTGCCAGATTCATATCTTGAAACTGCAAGAGTAGAGTATTCAAAAAGAAGAGATATACTATTTAATGAGTTATCATCTATTCCAGGTGTATTAACAAAAGAACCTGAGGGAGCTTTTTATTCAGTAGTTAAACTTCCTGTTGAATCAGCTGAAAAGTTTGTAATATGGTTACTATCAGAGTTCCATATAAACAACGAAACTATTATGATTACTCCTGCTGAAGGATTCTATTCAACTCCAGGAGCTGGAAAAGATGAAGTTAGAATATCTTATGCAGTTAAAGAGGAAGACTTAATAAAAGCTATGGCAATTTTAAGAGAGGGATTAGCTAAATATAATTCACTTTAACTTTTAAACTTAAAAGGATGACTCTTAAGGGTCACCCTTTTTCAATATTAGGGGGTATATTTTTGAAAAAATTATTAATAACTGAGACGGTTTTAAGAGATGGACACCAATCTCTTATTGCAACAAGATTAAAAACTTCTGAAATATTACCAATTTTAGAAAAAATGGATAAGGTTGGTTATCACTCTTTAGAAGTTTGGGGTGGAGCAACATTTGATGCTTGTATTAGATTCTTAAATGAAGATCCTTGGGAGAGACTAAGAGAGATTAAAAAGAGAGTTAAAAATACTAAATTACAAATGTTATTAAGAGGACAAAATCTTTTAGGTTACAGACACTATGGTGATGATGTAGTTGAAAAGTTTGTTCAAAAATCAATTGAAAATGGAATCGATATTATAAGAATATTTGATGCTTTAAATGATTTAAGAAATGTAAAAGTAGCAGCAGAAGCTACGAAAAAGTTTGGTGGACACTGCCAAATAGCAATCTCTTATACAATCAGTCCAGTACATACACTTGAGTATTACTCAAATCTTGCAAAAGAGATAGAAGCTATGGGTGCTGACTCAATAGTAATAAAGGATATGGCAGGAATACTTTTACCAGAATATGGTTATAAGTTAATAAAAGAGATAAAATCTGTAACATC
>CAMTJB010000258.1 GCA_947072715.1 uncultured Fusobacteriaceae bacterium
ATCTTCGTAAGGTAGTAACCCTGTATAAAATGGCTCCCCTTGATTAATTGATTTTTTCAAATTGGAAATAAAGCCTTTTAAAGAGACACTTTTTGTCATAGTTTCTTGTATAGTTAAAGCTTCTAAAAGAGAGATTTCACTTTCAAGCATTATACAAACTTCTCTAGTAAAAGATATTAATTCAGATTGACGCAATTTTTTTGTTTTAAGGGTGTTTTTGCTATTATTTTTTTCAATTGTATATGACTTTAGTGTTAGCTTATCAGATTTAAGATTTTTTTTAAGTTGAATAGCACTTTCAACTTCCATTTTTCCTTCTATTTGCTTTCCTTTTAAGTCGTAAGCGCAATATTTATATATTGACATATTTATACCTCTTTTAATGTATTATTTTTAATAGTTCGTCTAAAGAAGTTGTCCCTTGCGTTGCACATAAGAGTGACTCTTCTCTTAAGGGAGCCATTCCATTAGCTATAGCAGCATTAAAAATTTCAGTTGTAGAAGCCCGTTTATCTATTAAATCTCTAATTGCATCATTAACAACTAATATTTCGTGTACTGCAATTCTTCCTTTGTAACCAGTTCCATTACATGTAGGACATCCATCTTCAGAATGGGTATAAAACACTTTATCTTTATACTCTTTTTCTTCTAATCCTAAAGCCAGAGCTTTTGTTAAATAATTATTATCCACTATTTTACAATCATTACATATTTTTCTAACAAGTCTTTGAGAAATTATTAACAAAACAGTTGCTGATATTAAAAAAGGTTCAATTCCCATGTTAATAAGTCTATTTATTGTACTAGGGGCATCATTAGTATGAAGAGTAGAAAGAACCAAATGTCCTGTTAAAGCTGCTTTAATTGCAATTTCAGATGTTTCACTATCTCTTATCTCTCCTAGCATTATTATGTCAGGATCTTGTCTTAAAAATTCTCTTAAAGCAGCAGCAAAAGTAAGACCAATTTCAGTTTTTGCTTGGACTTGATTAATTCCTGCAATATTATATTCCACAGGATCTTCAACAGTTGAAATATTAACATTTTCTGTATTTAAATAGTTTAATATAGAGTACAAAGTAGTAGATTTACCAGAACCAGTTGGACCAGTAACTAAAATTATTCCATGAGGTGCAGTAATACACTTGAGTACTTTATTATATTCATCCTCTGTAAAACCAATTTTATCTATTCTCATATCAACAGTACCTTTATCTAAGATTCTAATAACAACCTTTTCTCCGAAAATAGTAGGCATTATTGCAACTCTAAAATCTATATCTCTGTCCATTATTCTAGCTTTCATTCTTCCATCTTGGGGTAATCTTCTTTCGGAAATATCTAAATTTGAAAGAATTTTAACTCTAGAAACAAGAGCATTTAGTACAGATTTATCAATAGTTTTAATAGTGTTAAGTTCACCATCTATTCTATATCTTATTCTAACTTCTTTTTCGAAAGCTTCTATGTGTATATCAGTTGCTCCAACATTAACTGCTCCCACAAGAATAGCACTAAAACCTCTAATAATTAATGGAGTATCATTAGAAAGTGAATCTT
The DNA here is from genome assembly GCA_947072715.1 of uncultured Fusobacteriaceae bacterium. The sequence goes on from CAMTJB010000258.1 coordinate 1,564, forward strand.
CAATATTAAAGGCAATATCAGCACTTTCTTTTGAAGAAAAAGTATCCATTTTTGAATTTTTTAATTCAGAAAGAATACTATCTAATCTTGCCTTATTTATAGGAGCTGACTTAGTAGGGGCATTATCTTTTTTTGAATTATTTATCTTATCTTTTAACATTGAAATTTCTCCTTTTTAAATTGATGCTTGATAATAGTGTATAAAATCTCTATTTAGAGGAATTTTCTATAGAAATAATTGCAAATTCAGATCCATATTGACTACTGCTAGGAAATGGTGTTAGTTGTAGGTTTACAACTTTTTGAATTTGCGTTGAAGTATTTAAAGAGTTATCTTTTAATTGTTTAGAAAAAACTTGAACCTTAAAAAGTGAAGTTGGTGAAATATCTTGGTGTTTAGCTGTGTAGTTTGATGAATTATTTCCCCCAGATCCTAATCCACAGGTTTTTTGAGTATTTCTCTTAGCGAAAATAGGAAGAGTTATTAAAAAAATCAATAAAACAATAATAAGTTTATTTCTATTCATAATAAATACACTCCTTAATTATTAATCCTCTTAGTTAGAGGGAGAGAACTATCTTCTTTTTCCCAATCAGGATCATCCCCTAAAGGGTACTGGAGAGCTCTTTCTTTATGATACTTAATAATATTTTCATCATAATTATTTCTTTTTAAATAGTCTAGATTTTTACCCTTATAGATATATGAAAAAACTTGTAAAATAGAATTTTTAGAATAAAAATAGATTTTTCTACTAAAAAAACCTTTAGAATTAAAAATATAAAAAGTTAAGTTTGTGCTTAAATTACCATTTGCAAATTCGACTTTTTTTAGAGGTAGAAGCTTATCTGAAAAATTTAAGTTTTCTACAGGGATATTATTTTTTTCATAAATAACAACAGGACAAAATTTTAATGATGAATTAGGATTGTCACACTCAAAGGTTATTTTAGGTGAGGATGCTTTTGATAAATTGCTATTGTCTAAAATATTAGAATCAAAATGCCCACCACTAATTTTGCCGTTAATAGGATCTATTACTTGTGGATAAAAAA
>CAMTJB010000259.1 GCA_947072715.1 uncultured Fusobacteriaceae bacterium
CAATTAGAGGATATTAACTTAATTCATCTAGAAATAGAAAATAGTTCTAACCTGTCTTCTGATTATATAAAAAATGAATTTTTAATCACAAAAATTTTAGAAAAATCTAAAAATTATGGTTATGCTTTTGAAAGAGCTTTAAAAAATACTAATACTTTTTCATCATATAGGAATTTAATTCAACTTTTATATCCTAAATACTATGTAACAGAAGTTGAGGCTGCTTCTAAAAAATATGATATTCCTGATGTATTAATCTATACGATTATTCGTTTATCTAGTAATTTTAAATATGATTATGCTGGATCAATGTATACTATTGGACTTATGCAAGTTCAATATAATCCTGTACAAGTTAAAAATTATACGGAACTTCTTACACCTAGTTATAATATAGATTTAGGTTCAAAAAAATTAGCTCATTTAATAAAGAAAAACAAAAGTAAAATAAAAGGTCTTATTGAATATCTTTATGGTGAAGAGGTTGTTAACTCTATCCGTTTTGAAAATGATGACTTTTACTTTGATTCAATATCTGATCCTATTATAAAAAGGCAATTAATCGAGCTTACTCAAACATATATTTTTTACAAAATTCTTTACAATTAAACAACAAAAACTATAAACGGAAGGTTTCAACATATGAAGAATACAAATTGGATTTTTAAAGATTTTAATCAAATACCTAATTTCGAAAATATAAATAAAGAGTTTCAAAGCCTTTTATTTTCTAGAGGTTTAACAGACGAAGCATCTATGGAAAGATTTCTTAATCCTGATTTAAGAGATTTAAATTCTCCTTGGGATCTTAAGGATATAGATTTAGCTGTTAATCTCATATTAGATGCTATACAAAAGCAAAAAGATATCTGGATTTATGGAGATTATGATGTGGATGGAATAACCTCTACAGCTATGTGCTACCTTGCTTTAAAAAACATCGGAGCTAATGTTAAATATTATATCCCACTAAGAGATGAAGGTTATGGTCTTAACTGTGAAGCTCTCGAATCAATTTCAAAAGAGGGTGGTAATTTAATTATAACTGTTGACTGTGGAATTACTTCACATAAAGAAATTGATTTTGCAAACTCTTTAGGTCTTAACGTTATTATTACTGATCACCACGATATTATTCAGAATATTTTTCCAAAAGCTAGTGCTGTAATAAATCCTAAAAGAGAGGATAATATCTATAATTTCAAGTCTCTTTGTGGTGCTGGAACTGCTTTTATGCTACTTTTAGCTTTATATGATAAATTAAAAAAGAAAGAAGAGATGTTTAAATATCTAGATCTTGTTGCTCTTGCAACGGTTGCTGATATTGTTCCTCTCTTAAATGATAATAGACTTTTTGTTAAATTTGGACTAGAACAACTAAAAAAAACAACTTTACCATCTTTAAAAGCTTTAACAAAACAACTGTTTTTTGAAGATTATGCTACAAAAGTTTTTACTCCTTATGATATAGGATTTATAATTGCTCCTGTTTTTAATGCAGCAGGGAGATTAGAAGATGCAAAGACATCTGTAGAATTTTTAATCTCAAATGATCATACAAAATTTTTACCTCTTATTGACAAATTAATTCAGAACAATCAAAACAGAAAAATTATACAAGAGGATATTTTAAAAAAATCTTTAGAACTTATTGAAGAAAAAGAACTTTATAACAAAAGTGTTATCTTAGTTGCCAGAGAAGATTTTCATCATGGTGTTATTGGTATTGTTGCTTCTAAAATATTAGATAAATATTATAAACCTACTATTGTTTTAGAAATCAATAAGGAAGAAAATATAGCTAAAGCTTCTTGTAGAAGTACTGAAAGCTTTAATATGATAGAAGCTTTAACAAGACACTCTCAATTTCTTACAAAGTTTGGAGGTCATCATGGTGCAGCTGGATTCTCTATTCCTTTAAATAACATTGAAGAGTTCTATAACTCTATAAATAGATACTGTGAAGAGGTCACTCACGAACATGATACTTTAAAACCTATTAAAATAGAAAAATTCTTGACTCTTGACAAGCTATCATACGGATTTTTTGATAATCTAAAGCATTTAGAACCTTACGGTTTTGGAAATCCAACTCCTATTTTTGCTTTCTATAATATTGAGTACTCTGATTTAAAAATAATTGGAAAAGATAAAACACACTTGTCTTTAACTTTAAAAGAAAATGGAATAGAAGCTAAAAATAATGTATGGTTCAGTGGTGCTGAATATTACGACACAATATCTCAACATAGAAAAATATCTGTTGCTTTTAAACCAAAATTAGAAGTTTATAGAGATAAATATAATTATAAAGCTTTCATTGAAGACATTAAATTTGATTTAGAATCAAATGATAATTATAAAGATTATCTAAATACTTTTTCTAAAAATAGTGTTTTTAATTTAGAAAATATCAATTTTCCTATTAAAACTATTTTTTATTCTGAAAAAACTATCCCTGATTTAGTTGATTTCAAAATAAATATTTCTGAAAATTATGGTAGTGTTACTCATCATAATTCAACAATTGGTTTTTTAGATAATACAACTGTTTTTACATTAAAAAAGCATAATGCTATTACCAATGATAATTATATTGCTAAAG
>CAMTJB010000260.1 GCA_947072715.1 uncultured Fusobacteriaceae bacterium
ATAATACTTCAAAGTTTTTTAGAAATGAAAAGAATATAACATAGGAGGGTGTGGCAGAAAGTATTGCCACACATATAGAAAAATGAAAAAATCAACATTAATGAAACTGTTTTTTTCCCTTATAGTAGTTTTTAGTGCTTTATATTTAACATTTGAAAAACCAATAAAATTAGGTTTAGACTTAAAAGGTGGAGTTTATGTAGTTCTTGAAGCAAAAGAAGAAGGAACAAAATTAGATGCTAATGCCATGGATAGACTTGTAGAGGTGTTAGATAGAAGAATAAATGGAATGGGAGTTGCTGAATCAATAGTTCAAAAGACAGGAAGCAACAGAGTAATAATAGAGCTACCAGGTGTTCAAAATGCAGAAGAAGCTGTAAAAATGATTGGAAAAACAGCTCTTATGGAATTTAAAATTTTAGGTAAAGATGGGACTTTAGGTGAAACATTATTAACAGGATCAGCTCTTAAAAAAGCAGCAGTTTCTTATGATAACTTAGGAAGACCTCAAATTGCATTTGAAATGACTCAAGAGGGAGCAGTTAAATTTGCTGAAATAACAAGAAATAATATAGGAAGACAATTAGCGATAACTTTAGATGGAAAAATTCAAACAGCTCCAACTATAAACACTGAAATATCAGGTGGAAATGGAGTTATATCAGGAAGTTATACTGTGGAAGAAGCTAAAGCCGCAGCAACGTTATTAAATGCTGGAGCTCTTCCTGTTAAAGCAGAAATTGTTGAAACAAGAGCAGTAGGAGCATCTTTAGGAGATGAATCAATTAGACAAAGTCAGAAAGCAGGGGTATTAGCTATAATTCTTGTAGGAGTATTTATGATTATTTTATATAGACTTCCAGCAGTTATTGCAATATTATCTTTATTTTCTTTTGGAATTATAACATTTGGAGCATTAAACTTTATTGATGCAACATTAACATTACCAGGAATAGCAGGTATAATTTTATCTGTTGGAATGGCAGTTGATGCAAATGTAATTATATTCGAAAAAATAAAAGACGAACTTAAACTTGGAAATAATATGTTAGGGTCTATTGACTCAGGTTTCTCAAAAGGATTTTCATCAATATTTGATGGACAGGTAACAACATTGATAATTGCAGGGGTACTTTTCATGTTTGGAACAGGACCAGTAAAAGGATTTGCAGTTACACTTACTATAGGAACGTTAGCATCAATGTTTACAGCATTAACATTAACGAAAGCTTTACTTGTTGCTTTTGTTGAGATGTTTAATCTTAAAAAACCAGAATTATTTGGTATAAAAAGAGGGGGTAAAAATGCGTAATATAGATGTTATAAAAAATAGTAAGATATATATTGGAATATCTTGTGTAGCAGTAGCAATAGCTTTAGTAGTTCTATTTTCAAAAGGATTAAACTATGGAATAGATTTTACTGGTGGAAATCTTTTTCAATTAAAGTATGAAAAAACAGTAGCGCTTACTGATATAAATAGTTTTTTAGATAAGTTAGCAGTGGAGACTCCACAGTTAAGTCCTAATGCAAGAAAAGTTCAAATATCAGAAGACAATGTGGTAATTATTAGAACTCAAGAGATGAGCGAAACTGAAAAAAATAAGTTTATTGAAAACATGAAACAGTTAGGAGAATTTCAATTAGAAAAAACTGAAAAAGTTGGTTCTAGTGTAGGAAAAGATTTAAAAGAATCAGCAATATGGGCTTTAATTGTAGGTGGAGGATTAATAACTTTATATATAACTATAAGATACGAATTCAAATTTGCTTTAAGTGCGATATTAGCTTTATTACATGATGTTATAATAGCATTAGGTGTAATTGCATATTTAAGATATGAAGTTAATATTGAGTTTATAGCAGCAGTATTGACAATTTTAGGGTATTCTATAAATGATACTATCATTATTTTTGATAGAATTAGAGAAAAATTAAAAGATAAAAATAAGCAAGGTTTAAATTTTGGTGAAATTTTAAATTTAAGTCTGAATGATGTAATGGTAAGATCTTTAAATACATCTATAACAACTTTACTTGCAGCAGTTGCTATTTTAATTTTTGGTGGAGATTCTTTAAGAACTTTTATCGTAACTTTAATAGTCGGAGTTACAGCAGGAACATATTCATCGATCTTCGTTGCTACACCTTTACTTTACTTAATGGATAAAGATAGAGATGGTGAAGGAAGCATTAAATTTAAAGAAGAAGATGATGATTATGAGGAAAAAATAGTAGTATAAAATTAAAAATAGCACTATCATAAACAGGATTAAAAAAAGAAAAGGGTATAATGACATACCCTTTTCCACTGTTTTTTGAAAATAGTGAAAAAAGGAGATAAACAAATGGCAAGAGTTATTTTAGAAGAGGGAAAAGAAAAGAAATTATTAAATTTTTATCCAAATGTTTTTAAAGATGATATCCAATCAGTACAAGGAAATCCTAAAAATGGAGAAATTGTAGATGTTTGCATGAGAGATTTAAAATTTGTTGGTAGAGGATACGTAACAGAAGGAACTTCTGCTTATGTTAGAATATTAACTCATAAAGAGGAAACTATAGATAAAGAATTTATTCAAGCAAAAATAAAAA
>CAMTJB010000261.1 GCA_947072715.1 uncultured Fusobacteriaceae bacterium
TCTTCATATAGTGCATAACCTATTCCTTGAACTGACGCACCATATACTTGTCCTTTAGCTAATGCTGGATTTATAGGAGTTCCACAATCATGAACTGCATGATATTTTTTTATCTTAACTTTTCCTGTATTAGTATCTACTTCTACCTCTACAAAATGCGCTGCATAAGGAATTACATATTCATCTGTAGTAAATACCCCTTTTCCTACTACTTCTCCCTTTCCTACTCCACTAACAGATTTAAATCCTATTTTCGAGTAAGGTACTTCTTTACCTGTTTTTTTACTTACTACTTTAGCTGGATATGCTAATTCTAAATTTTCTATAGTTTCTCCCAACTCTTCTGCAGCTAACTCTTTTAACTTCTCTCTCATATCTTGACTAGCTCTTATTACTGCTCCTACAGTAAATTGAGTTCCTGAAGAAGCATAACTTCCTACATCATAAGGTGTTGTATCTGTATCTGATGCAACATAAGCTATATTATTCATATCAATTTTTAGACATTCAGCTGCTAATTGAACCGAAGCAGTATTTAGCCCTTGTCCTAAATCTGTCCCTCCAAATCTTAGCATGAATCCACCATCTTCTAATAAAGTAACAGTGGCATTAGCTACATCTACTAATGGAAGTCCTGATTTTTGTAAAATAACAGCAACTCCTTGTCCTACTTTTATATGAGACTCTTTAGGTATAGCTTTATTTCCCCAACCAATCATTTCAGCTCCTTTATCTAGGGCTTCTATCAGTCCATAGCTCTTCAGCTGTTTTGCATGAGAAACATCTTTTCCCGCAAAGAAAGAGTCAAGTATCATTGGCATATCTCTCTTAATTAAGTTTTTCTTTAAAAATTCAAGATATTCTATTCCTAATTTATTTGCAAGCTCTCTCATTGCAACGTTTACAGCAAAGGCTCCTTGAGTTACTCCATAACCTCTATACGCACCTGCTGTTGTTAAATTAGTATAAAAAGCTTTCATATCATATTTAAAGTTAGGAATATTAAATATTGAAAATGGTACTGAATACATCATTTTAGAAACTGTCCATGAGTTATTAGCATATCCTCCACCATTTGAAAGTACATTTACATCAGCACCTGTAATAACTCCATTACTCATAGCAGATAATTTTATATCAATTTCTGCATTGTGTCTTGTTGTTGACATAGCAAAGTTTTCTTCTCTTGTTAATCTAGTATATATAGATAAACCTGTTTTCCAAGTTATATAAGCTGCAAGTTCTTCCATTGTAACGTCTTGTTTAGAACCAAAACCTCCCCCTATTTTTTCTTTTATTACTCTTATCTTATTTTCTGGAATTCCAATTACACGAGATAAAACTCTTCTCATATGCCAAGGAGTTTGAGTAGAAGCTATTACAACTAATCTTCCCTCCTCTATTTTAGTAAAAGCAGCGTGAGTCTCCATAGGTGCTGTTGCTACCTTACTTGTTATATATTTCTCATTTATAACTACGTCTGACTCATTTATAGCCTTAGAAACGTCTCCTAACTCTCCAGACGCTGAACCTACTATGTTTTTATCAACATTTTCTCCACAAGGGAAATTATAAGTTATTGGTGTCTCTCTAGAATCTACGTTACCTTTCTTTTCTGTAACTTTATTTAAATAATTTACTTCTCCACCATGCACTATTGGAGCTCCTTCTGCCATAGCATCATGAACTGAAATAACTGGTTTTAACACTTCATATTCTACTTTTATTAACTTTGTTGCTTCCTCTGCTATCCATTTATTTCTTGCTACAACTGCTGCTACTCTATCTCCATAATGATAAAGTTTCTGACCCATTAGTTGTCTATCATAAGGTGTTGGTTCTGGATAACTTTGCCCTGCTCTACCATAATTAATTTTAGGTGCATTCTTATAAGTTAAGATAAATTCAACTCCTGGGAGCTTCTCAGCTTCTGTTGTATCTATATCTTTTATGTAAGCACTAGCATAAGGACTTCCAAGTATTTTCATAAAACAAGAATCTTGTTCTACATAATCCTCAACAAATGATTTTTCTCCCTTAATAAGTCTTGCTCCATCTATTTTACATTTTGAAGATTCTACAAATCTAAACTCAGGTCTTAATTTTTCCTCTGGATATTTTTCACCTTTCATAATTGTTTGATATATTTTAACTACATCGTACATTTGCTCATACCCTGTACATCTGCAATAAGTTCCTGATAAAGCATCTTTCACATCATCTCTTGTTGGATTTGAATTACTAGAAAGCAAATTATTAAAAGAGTTGTAAATTGCTGGTGAACAATATCCACACTGAGTTACACCTGCCATTAGCATTGCTTCTTGTAACTTATCCATTGCATTTTTTCCAGCAAAATATGATGTTGTATATATTTCTTTCCCTTCTAATTGTCCAACTACTAATATACATGAATTTGCTACTTTTCCATTAAGTATAATTGAACATAGTCCACAAACTCCCTCTCCGTCACACCCTTCACGTAGAGATATTATTCCATTTTCTCTTAAAAAATCTTTAGCTACTCCCATTAAATCCGCATAAAATTCTCTTTCAATTCCGTTTAATTTAAACTTTACTTTTTCCATAGTTT
>CAMTJB010000262.1 GCA_947072715.1 uncultured Fusobacteriaceae bacterium
CCAGATTGAATATCTTTTAAAATTTTCTCCATATTTTTTTTCGTATCTTCTGTTATAATTTTTGCCCCTGTAACATAATCTCCATACTCAGCAGTATTTGATATAGATTTTCTCATACTAGCAATCCCTGTACTATAGATCATATCTACAATAAGTTTCATCTCGTGAATACATTCAAAATATGCTAACCTTTCATTATAACCTGCATTAACCAAAGTGTTATAACCTGTTTTCATCAATTCAACAACTCCCCCACAAAGAACAGCTTGTTCTCCAAAAAGATCAGTTTCTGTTTCCTCCTCAAAAGTAGTTTCAAGAGTATATAAATCTAGGCAAACTCCCTTAGCCCACTCTTTAGCAAGGTCAGCCGTCTCTCCACTATTATCTCTATAAACTGCAACTAATGCTGGTACTCCCTCTTTTTCTAAAAATTTATCTCTAACTTTATGTCCAGGAGATTTAGGAGCAGTCATAAAAATGTTCAAATCTTTTCTAGGCTCAATCTGATTATAATGAATATTAAAACCGTGTGCAAATCCAAGATAAGCCCCTTCTTTCATCTGATTATGTAAATATTTATTATAGATTTCTGGTTGAACCTCATCTGGAAGAAGAATCATTACTACATCAGCTTGAGGAATTACACTAAAGTCAGAAACTTTTAAGCCATCCTTTTTAGCTTTTTCCCAACTCTCACCATTTTCTCTTACACAAACTGTAACATCCATTCCACAATCACTTAAATTTAAAGAGTGTGCATGTCCTTGTGAACCATAACCAACAACAACAATTTTTTTACCTTCTAATTTTTTTAACTCCATAATAAAAACCTCCCAATTTAATTTTAATTTATATTTATATTTATATTTTTTATATTTCCATTCCTTTATTCATTCCAATTGATCCTGTCCTTAAAATTTCCAAGACTTTAAAAGCCCTCATTGAAGAGATTTTATTAGAAATTTCAATAGGATTTTCAACAAATTGTACAATAGCATTTTTATCTGTTATTTCTAGAATTTTCCCATTTAATTTTTCTGCCAACTCCTTTATTTTAGATTCTTCACAACCATTTTCTTCAGAATTATTTAATTCTATTTTTATAAAAGCTAACTCCTTTATAATACTATTTTTACTTTCTAACTCTTTTACGAACAATACATCAAAAAGTTTTTTTAATTGAGCTATTAGTTGATTAGTTGTGTATTCATCCCAAATTCCTGTAACAGTTATTCTAATTATATTTTTAAGATTGCACTCTCCACTATTTATTGTTTCTATATTTATCCCTCTTTTTACAAATAATCCAGTTATTTTATGTAAAACACCTGCATTATTCTTTACAAGAAGTAAAATATATCTATGTTCACTCATAAAACTCTTACGCTCCTTTCAATGTGTCTTTAAAATCTTTTCCTGGTGGAATTATAGGATAAACATTAAAATCTTTAGATACCAAGACCTCTATAACCATTGGCTTATTATTTTTAATAGCCTCCTCTATTGAAGAAAGAGATGATCGATCTGATATTTTCAAACTTTCTATTCCATAAGCATCTGCCAGTTTCATGAAATCAGGATTTATTGACAAATCTATTTGAGAAAATCTTTTGTTATGAAATAATTCTTGCCACTGTCTAACCATTCCCAAAGCATTGTTATTAAGTATAATAACCTTAACTGGTAAAGAGTACTGGTTCAATAAAATTAGCTCTTGCTGAGTCATTTGAAACCCTCCATCACCTACAATAGCAATAACCTTTTTATCAGGATTTGCTATTTGAGCTCCAATGGCAGCAGGAATTCCATAACCCATAGTTCCTGCACCAGATGATGAACAAAAATTATAAGGTTTCCCAAATTTCAGATGTTGAGCTGCAAACATTTGATGTTGTCCAACATCAGTTACTATAATGGTATTATCATCAATAAAAGTATTTATCTGATTTAATACTGAAACCTGATTTAATTGATGAGCCTCCTCTGTTTTTCTTTTAAAAATAGAATTTTTCCATTGAGAAAAATCTTTCTCAAAATCTAGGGATAACAATTTATTTAAAATTTCTCTAGCATCTCCTATGATGGAAAAATCAGGAATAATATTCTTACCAATTTCAGCTTCATCAATATCCAAATGAATTATTTTGGCATTTTTAGCAAAAGAATTTTTATTCCCTACTATTCGATCATCAAACCTCATTCCTATAGCTATAACTAAATCTGACTCCTCCACTGCTTTGTTTGCAGTATATATTCCATGCATACCTATCATTCCCATATAACCTGGAAAATTAGATGGAACCACTCCCATACCCATAAGAGTTGAAACTGATGGTGCACTTACACGTTTCAGTAGCTTTTTTACAGTTTTAGTAGCTCCAGAAGATAGTATTCCTCCTCCTAAAATAAACACTGGTTTTTCGCTTTCTAAAATCATATCTCTAAAAATTTCAATATCTTTTTCAATATATTTTCTTTTAAATTTATCTAATAATTTTTTTTGATATAGCCAATTTTTCTCAAACTCCTCTATTGAAATTTTTTGAAGTTGAATATCCTTAGGTATATCTACTAATACCGGTCC
>CAMTJB010000263.1 GCA_947072715.1 uncultured Fusobacteriaceae bacterium
TCTACATCCTGGTTCAGGATTTACAGGAGATGTTAATTCCCCTTTTAAAATAACCCTTTCCATTTTTTTCTTTAAACTTGCTACTGGTATTGCTGATAATAAAGCTTTTGTATAAGGGTGTGTTGGATTTTTAAATAATTTATCCGTTGGTGCTTTTTCAACTATTTGCCCTAAATACATAACAACAATTTCATCAGAAAAATGTTTTACAACTGAAAGATCATGCGTTATAAACATATAAGTTAATCCTAACTCTTTTTGTAAATCACTCATAAGATTTAGAATTTGAGCTTGAATAGATACATCAAGAGCTGAAACTGGTTCATCACAAACTATAAACTTAGGATTTAAAGCTATTGCTCTAGCTATTCCTACCCTTTGTCTTCTTCCACCATCAAGCTCATGAGGATAAGTATTTGTAAGTCTTTCACTTAATCCAACTATCTCCATTAACTCTTTTACTCTTTTATTAAGCTCTATATTATCTTTACATTTTTTATGTATTACCAATGGTTCAGCAATAATTTCACTTATTGTCATTCTTGGGTTTAATGATGCAAATGGATCTTGGAATATTATTTGCATCTCTTGTCTTAGAGTATCCATTTGATCTCTCGTGAACTCTCTAATGTTTTTTCCTTCGAATATTATCTCTCCAGCTGTAGCTTCTAAAAGTCTTAAAACTACTCTTCCTGTAGTAGATTTTCCGCATCCAGATTCTCCAACTACTCCTAGTGTTTTTCCTCTTTCTATTGTAAAGTTTACATCATCAACAGCATGAAGTAGCCCTTTTGGAGTATTAAAATATTTTTTTAAATTTCTAGCTTCTAAAATTATATCTGACATGTATCCTCCCATTCAACAACCGGTCCATTTTCTGCTTCAATATATGCTAAGCATCTAACCTTATGTGTTTCTGATATTGAATGTGCTCCTGGTATATCTCTTGCACACATTTCTACTGCATTTGGACATCTAGGGTGGAATTTACACCCTGTTGGTAAATTTGTTGGGTCTGGCATTAATCCCATTATTGGTTTTAATCTTCCTACCTCTTCATCTAAACTAGGAATTGATCCAAATAACCCATGTGTATAAGGGTGCTTAGGAGAGTTAAATATATCTTCTAAAGTTCCTATTTCAATAATTTCACCTGCATACATTATTGCTACTTTATCACAAACTTGAGCAACTACACCTAAGTCATGTGTTATTAGCAACATTGCAGTTTTTAATCTTTTCTTTAAATCATTCATAAGTTCAAGTACTTGAGCTTGAATTGTAACATCCAAAGCTGTTGTAGGCTCATCTGCTATTAAAAACTTAGGATTACAAGCTAAAGCTATTGCTATTACAACTCTTTGCTTCATTCCACCTGAAAATTGATGTGGATAGTCATTTATTCTAAATTTAGGAATCCCAACTAACTCTAACATCTCTTCAGCCTTCTTCATAGCCTCTGTAGTGCTTAGCATCTCGTGTATCTCTATAACTTCTGCAATCTGTTCCCCTACTGTCATAACAGGATTAAGTGACGTCATTGGATCTTGGAATATCATTGACATTTGACTTCCTCTTAATTTTCTCATTTGATCTTCAGGTATTTTTAAAATGTCTTCCCCTTGGAAAAAAATCTCTCCACCAAGAATTTTACCAGGAGGCTCTGGAATTAATCTCATTATTCCTAAAGCTGTTGTTGTTTTTCCAGCTCCAGTTTCTCCTACTAAACCAAGAGTTTCCCCCTCGTTTATTGTGATATCTATTCCATTTACTGCATCAACAGTTTCATCTTCTGTTATATATTTTATATTCAAGTTTCTTATTTCTAATATACTGTTTTTCAAATCATCACCCTGTCTTATATTTTTTTAAAAATCATATGACTTTTAAATCATATATCTTTGAACCGTTAATTATTAATGTTTTAATCTTGGATCTAAGGCGTCTCTTAACCCGTCCCCTAATAAGTTTAATGATAAAATCGTAATCATTATTGCTACACCTGGGAATGTTGTTACCCACCATGCGTATCTTAAATATTGTCTTCCTCCAGAAAGCATAGCTCCCCACTCTGGAGCAGGTGGTTGAATTCCAAGCCCGATGAAACTAAGTCCTGCTATTGATAAAATTGCTCCTGCAACTCCTAGTGTTCCTTGAACTATTACTGGTGCTAAAGCATTTGGAATTATGTGTTTCATTATTATTCTTGAATCTTTAGCTCCAATAGCCTTTGCTGCTTCAACAAACTCCTGATCTCTAATAGAAAGTACAGAGGCTCTTACAATTCTTGCATAACTAGGAATTGAAGAGATTGAAATACTTACCATTAAGTTAAATAAATTTGGTCCTAATGCTGATACTATTGCTATAGCCAATAATATACTTGGAACAGCTAAAAATATATCCATTATTCTCATAACTACATTTTCAAATCTTCCACCATAATAACCAGCTAAAGCTCCAAGTGCTCCACCTATTACTATAGAAAGCCCTACAGCTAAAATTCCTACTTTTAATGAAACTCTCGCTCCATGAATAAGT
>CAMTJB010000264.1 GCA_947072715.1 uncultured Fusobacteriaceae bacterium
ATTCCATGAGTTGGTCTTTTCTTACCTAATATTTTTGAGAATTCGTCTGCAACTCCACCAGCTAATTTATATACACCTTCTACATCTCCAGCAGCCTTTGCAGCTATTGTTTTTACAACATCATCAGCAATTTTTACATTTCCTAACTCTTTCATAAACAACCTCCTAAAATAATTGATATTTGAATATATTTACACTATTTTGTAAAGTTTTCCTCTAAAAATTTTGTAGAAACTTTTCCCTCTTTATATAATTTATTTTCAAGTACTTCTAGATGGAAAGGAATTGTTGTGTCCACTCCCTCTATTATATACTCTTGTAGGGCTCTTTTCATTCTTTTTATAGCTTCTTCTCTGTTAATATCATGAACTATAAGTTTTCCAATCATTGAATCATAATATGGAGATATCTCATAACCTTGATATGAGTGTGAATCTATTCTAACTCCGTTACCTCCAGGGGCGATGTATCTAGTAAGTACACCTGGTGATGGCATGAAATTACAAGAAGGATCTTCAGCATTGATTCTACACTCTATAGCGTGACCATACAGCATAATATCATCTTGCTTTATTGTTAATCTATCCCCTTCAGCTATTTTTATCTGAAGTTTTATTATATCTAAACTTGTTACCATCTCTGTTATAGTATGTTCAACTTGAACTCTTGTATTCATCTCCATAAAATAGAAGTTATTCTCTTTATCAACTAAAAACTCTATTGTTCCAGCTGAATCATAATTTATAGCTTGAGCAAGTCTTACTGCTGCTGCTCCCATCTCTTTTCTAACTTTTTCAGGTACTGAATAAGCTGGTGATTCTTCTATTAATTTCTGATGTCTTCTTTGGATTGAGCAATCTCTCTCTCCTAAGTGAATTACATTTCCATATTTATCTCCTAAAATTTGAATTTCAACGTGCTTAGGATCTTCAACAAATTTTTCAACATAAACATCTGGATTTCCAAAAGCTGCTCCAGCTTCTGTTTGAGCCGCTACCATGTTTACATCTAACTCTGCATCATTTCTAGCAATTCTCATCCCTTTTCCACCGCCACCAGCAGTAGCTTTTATCATAACAGGATATCCTATTTTTTCATTGATAACTTTTTTAGCTTCCTCTGTTGTATGGATAATTCCTGTTCCATTAGTTAAAGGAACGTTGTTCTCAATAGCTGTAGCTCTTGCTGTAGCTTTATCTCCCATTTTTGTAATACATTCAGGTCTTGGTCCTATGAATGTAATTCCATGTTGCTCACAAATTGCAGCAAACTTTACATTCTCAGATAAAAATCCATATCCTGGGTGAATTGCATCTGCACCTGTAGCTTCTGCTGCTGCAATTACGTTAGATATTTTTAAATAAGAATCTGTACTTGATACTCCACCAATACATATAGCCTCATCAGCTAATGTTACATGTAAACTATCTTTATCTGCTGTTGAATATACTGCAACAGTAGCTATTCCAAGTTCCTTAGCTGCTCTAATAATTCTTACAGCTATCTCTCCTCTATTTGCAATTAATATTTTTTTAAACATAATATATCCTCCAATTTTTCGAAAGTATCTCTACCTTTTTATTATTTTTTTAATTTTAATATAGCTCTGTTATAATCAACTATATCTCCATCAGCAATATATACTTGTTCTACTTTTCCTGAAACATCTGAAGTAACAATGTTTTTTACACCCATCGCTACTATATATCCTATTTCATCTCCAATTTTTATCGAAGAACCTAAAGAAACTTTAGACTCTATAGAATAAAATCTTCCAATACCTTGAGATAATAACTCAATATGCTGACATTCCTCTGTTTTAGCCTGTGTTGTAGTTGGCTTTGCAACTACCTTCTTCTCTACTGATTTATAAGGTCTTTTTAAATTAATTTTAAATCCTTCCGCTTCATAAGAGATTTCAGTTAAATTTTCAGATTCTAAAATTCTCATAAGTTCGTCTAACGTAGCTATATCTTTTTTCATTTTTCCTCCGTACTAATCTATATTTTTATTAATATTTTATCTATACCTAAGAGTCCTACTACTTCATCTATAAAAGTTTTCGACGGTGAAATCTTTACATTGCTAGTTATAATTCTGCATTTGTCCTTGGAATTCCAGTAATTTAACTTCATCATACCTTTATGTGAGTTTATAATCTCTTTAAGTCTATTAAATTTTTCTCTATCACTATCTATATCTAATAATATATCACAATGCCCTCTATATAATTCAGAAATATTTTTCATTGAAATAATATCTCTAGCAACAATTTTTATAGTCTCTTGATCATTAAAATAATCTATTTGAGTAACACCTTTTATAATTATTGGGTTTCCTACAATGAGGTGCTCAAAATTCTCTTCATAATCTTTTGGAAAAATAATTCCCATAATATTACTATAATAACCAGCTAGTTTAAAGCTTGCCATTATCTTTCCATCTTTCTTTGTTACTATCTTTTTTACTTCCTCAATTATACCATAGGTTTTAATATGTTGCACTTTTTTTTCCTCTAATATCTCTCCTATCTCTAT
>CAMTJB010000265.1 GCA_947072715.1 uncultured Fusobacteriaceae bacterium
ATAAAAATGAAAAAAGCTTTAGTTTTATTTGGAAATGAAGAGAATACACACAATTTAATTAAGAGTTGTATCTATTTAAAAGAAAAATTTGGATATAATTTAAATGCAATTTTAGTAAGAGACGTAATAACAGAAACAATGTCTATGGGACAAGGGTTAATAGCAAATGTTAACTATCCTCTTTTTGTAGATGATATGATAAAAATAGAGAAAGAAGAGTTGAAATTTTTAGTTGAAAAATTAAAAGAAGAAAAATTAAAAATAGACTTAACTTATGAAATTGGAATAATAAGTGAAACTATAAGAGAATATATGAAGAGTTATGATTTACTTATCCTAGGTAAAGGAGTAGTCGCTTCTGATATTTTAATGGATGTTTTAAAAGAAAATTATAAGTCTACTTTGATACTTGGTGAAGAGGAATTAAAATTTTCAAATATATATATAGCAAACGATGATAGTGCTGAAGTAAATAAAAGTTGTTATAGTTTTATTAGAGATTTTCCTGAAATAAAAGAGTTTATCTCGATACAAGAAAATTCAAGTGAAGAGAATAAACTTAATGAATATCTAATTTCTAAACAGAAAAAAATAGATGTTAAGGAATTTTCTGACTCAAATAGTTTAGTAGAGTTTGTAAAAAGTGCAGAAAATAATGGTGTTACAATTATGGGAAATCTTAGTAGAAATTATTTTGTAGAGAAGATAATGGGAAGATCAGGAATAAAAATACTTGAAAAAGCTAAAATGGCACTATACATAGGTTAAAGGAAGTTAAAATGAATATTTTAGTTATAAGTGATTCTCACGGTGAGTTGTCAAATATAATCAAAGTGTATGAGCTAGAGCAACCAGATTTTATTTTATCTGCTGGTGACTGCCTAGATGATATAAAAGATTTAAGCTATATTTATAAAGGATTAAAGTATGAATCTGTAAGAGGAAATTGTGATTATTTTACAGATATTTTAGAACAGAATAAATTGTTAGAAGTATGTGGAAAAAAGATATTTTTGACTCATGGTCATCTATATGGTGTAAAATCAGATTTACACCATATAGAAGAACAAGGTGAAGAGTTAGAGGTTGATATTGTAGTTTTTGGACATACACATAAATCATATTTAAATAAAGTAAATGAAATATTTTATTTTAATCCTGGAGCAATGAGAGATGGGAAGTATGGTATAATAAGTATAAAAAAAAATCAGATAGATTTTTTTCAAAAACAAATTTAGAACTTAGTTGGAGGAGTAATGCATAGCACAATGGATACAATAATCAAAGAAGCAATAGAAAACATAGAAAAAGCAAGTTCTATGATTGAATTAGAAGATTTAAGAATAAAATTTTTAGGTAAGAAAGGAACAATAACAGAGTTATCAAAAAAAATGAAGGATTTAACTCCTGAAGAGAGACCAACATTTGGTCAAAAGGTTAATGAAGTAAGAGATACTGTAACTACAGCATTAGATGAGAAAAAAGAGATTTTAAAAAACATAGAGAAACTAAAAAAAATACAGGAAGAAAAAATAGATATAACACTTCCAGGAGAAGAGGTTGAATTAGGTTCATTCCATCCAATAACTGAGACAACAAACTTCTTAAAAGATATTTTTATAAAAATGGGATTCGATATTTCAGAAGGACCTGAGATAGAAAAAGTGCAGTATAATTTTGACTCTTTAAATATCCCTGAAAATCATCCTTCAAGAGATTGGCAAGACACATTCTATATAAAAAATGATGAAGTTTTAAGAACACATACATCTCCAGTTCAAGTAAGATATATGTTAAAAAATGAACCACCATTTAGAATGATATGTCCAGGTAAAGTTTATAGATCAGACTACGATATTTCTCACACACCAATGTTCCACCAATTAGAAGGATTAATGGTTGGAGAGAATATTTCTTTTGCAAACTTAAAAGCAATATTAACTGAGTTTGTAAAAAATGTTTTTGGAGATACAAAAGTTAGATTTAGACCTCACTTTTTCCCATTTACAGAGCCAAGTGCTGAAATGGACGTTCAATGTGTTATCTGTAAAGGTGACGGATGTAGACTTTGTAAAAATAGTGGTTGGTTAGAAATAATGGGATGCGGAATGGTAGATCCAGAAGTTTTAAAAGCTGCAGGTTATGATAGTAAAGTTTATACAGGTTTTGCATTTGGAATGGGAATAGAAAGAGTAACAATGCTAAGATACGGAATAGATGATTTAAGAGCTTTCTTTGAGAATGATGTTAGATTTTTAAAGCAATTTAAATAGAAAATTATTGAAAAAAAGATAAGACTTAAATATAGGAGAAGAGATAATAAATGTTAATTTCATTAGATTGGTTAAAGGAATACGTAGATATTAAAGAGGATATACAAGAGTTAGAAAATAGTTTAACAATGATAGGGCAAGAGGTTGAAGCTATTGAGATTCAGGGTAAGGATTTAGCAAATGTTGTAATTGGTGAGATTGTAGAATATGATAGACATCCAGAAGCAGAAAAACTAACTCTTTTAAAAGTAAAAGT
>CAMTJB010000266.1 GCA_947072715.1 uncultured Fusobacteriaceae bacterium
ATATTATCTATAACAACAACTGAGTTATCTGTAAGCATTCCTACTCCAATTGATAATCCCATTAATGAAATTAAATTAAGGGTAATTCCTTGGAAATAAAGGAATACAAAAGTAAACATTATCGAAATAGGTAAAGATATTGTTATTAAAGAAGTTGTTCTTACATTCTTTAAAAAAGCATAAAGAATTATCGTAGCAAAAACTAGACCTGTTAAGGCACTGTTCTTTACCCCTGCAATAGCAGATTTTATGTCTACTGAAGAATCCATTATAATATTTATTTTTGTATTTGATGGTGCATAAGACATTAAAGAATCAAATTGCTTTTTTACTTCATTATTTATTTCAACTGTATTTCCAGATATTGACTTATTAACTCCAATAGATATTGCATTAACACCATCTTGTTTAGTTATAGACTCTGGATCATCTGTAGTTAAAACAACCTGTGCAACATCTCCTAACCTTAAGTCTTTTCCTCCAGATTTCAAAATTAAATTTTTAAATTCATCAATCTCTGTAAGTTCCCCCATAAATCTAACGATAACTTCTTGCTTACCAGTATTTATAACCCCTATTGGAGTATTTAAACTAGACTGTTTTATAAGATCATAAAGTTCTACCGGTGTAAGGTCATATGCTCTCAACTTATCCGAATCAAATTGAATTTGAATTTGTTTATCTGTAAGTCCAAAAACATCAACACTCCCTACTCCTTTTATTCTTTCTAATCTTGGTTTAACATAATTTTCTACAAAAGATGTAACTTCAGTAAAGTTATCTCCTGATATTACTGCTTGTAAGGTAAGAACCCCTGATCCTACAAGAAGTTTTTTTACTTTAGGATCAGTAATTGTGTCTGGAAGGTCCCCTTTTATTGAGTCAACTTCTGTTTGTACTTCCCCTTTTTTTCTATCTGTATCAACTCCATAGTCAAATTCAACAACTATTGATGAATTTTCAAAAGAGGAATTTGATGTAATTTTTTTTATTCCTTCTACATTAGGAAGTATATCTTCTATTTTTTTAGTTATTTGACTTTCAACATCTTCTGATACGGCTCCACTCCAATAAGTATTTATTGTTATAATAGGTGGATTTATATTAGGCAACATTTCTGTTCTTAAAGTTAATAATGAAATAATTCCTAAAAAAATCATTGCTATCATTAACATAGTTGTTGTTACAGGTCTTCTTATGGATATTCCAGCTAGTGACATTATTTACCCTCCTATTTTGTAAGCTCTATTACTTTATCTCCATCATTAAGACCAAATGTTCCTTCATAAACAACTTTATCTCCTGGCTTAACTTCGTTAGAAATAACTTCTATAAATGGTTCGTTTATTATTCCTCTTTCCACAGAAACTTTTCTAACTACTCCTTCTTTTACTATATATATGTATGATATGAAAGATTTTGTAAGAACAGCACTTTGAGGAACAACTAACCCTTTTTTGTTTTCAAATGCAATAGATACTTTTCCATACATTCCATCTTTTATTTCAGAAGTATCATTTTTTATAGACAGTTTCATTTTAAATTTTTTAGTCTCAGGATTAGCAACAGGATTTACTTCAGTTACAATTCCTATAAAATTTTTATTTTTTAAATCTGTAATTTCTACTTTAACTTTATCCCCTTCTTTTATATTATTATATAAATTACCTGGAAACTCTACATACCCTTCCATAGTTGATTCGTCAATTACTGTGAATAAGTTTTCATCTTCCGCTACATCATTTCCCTCTTTAGAAAAAAGATTTCCTATTTTTCCATCTAATAAAGATACTCTTGTTAATTTATCATAAGTATCTTTTTTATTTTCAAAATTAGCTTTTTGTGTTAAATAATTTGCTTTTGCATCACTAAAATCCGTTTTAAAATTTAAAAAATCAATTTCAGAAACTAATCCCATTTCAAAAAGTTTTTTATATTTTTCAAAGTTGTTATTTGCAGCATCCAATAATATTTTTGAAGATTCTAAGTTTGCAAGAGCTGATTTATATTCTGATTCAACTTCTGCTTTAGTTAGTTTAATCACAACTTCACCTTTTTTTACTAAATCACCATTCTTTTTTAAAATTGAAACTATAGTTCCTTTTGTTTCTGTTTTATGGTTAATCTTACTTTTAGGTGTTATAATTATATCTGACTGATAAAGGTTATCTAAACTTCTATTTTCAATTGGTCTAGTATATACATTTTTAGCTTCTAACTCTGCATTATTAGAATCCTTATCACTTTTTCCGCAACCTATTAAACTTGCTATGATAACCCCTATAAAAGTAATCTTTACTAGTTTTTTTATATTTTTATTCTTAGCCATTTTTTCCCCTTTTTATTTCTCTTTTTTATATAAGTAAAGTACGATATCTTTCCCACGCAACATAGTAATCTTTTAATATTCTACTATAATCAACTTCAGCTTTTATTGATGCATTTTCAGAAGTTAAAAAGTCTACAAGAGATATTAAATTTGCTTCATATTTTTGCTTATCCATAAAATAACTCTCTTTAGCT
>CAMTJB010000267.1 GCA_947072715.1 uncultured Fusobacteriaceae bacterium
CACAGTCCTCCTCCTGGTAATACAACACAGTCCTCCTACTGGTAATACAACAGAGGGCTAAAAAAAGAAATTCAGAATACTGGTAAAAAAAGAGAGTTAGAAAGAGGGTTTAATCAAGTTGAAGAAATTCTGATTTGCTCTAATATTAAATTTTGTAAAATTTTTAGAATAAAAGAAACAGAACATATGTATAACCTTAAGTCCAAAAAGGACAGAGAGGAGAATATAAAGGAAGTTTTTAAAGTTGATATAGATTTAAACAATAAAACTATTTTAGTAATTGATGATATTTTAACAACAGGTGCTACAGTAAAAGAGATTGTTCAAGAGATTAGAAAAAAATACAGAGTAAAAAAAATATATGTATTTACAATTTCAGTGGTAAATAATTTTTTAATAAAAGAACCTGATTAAAAAAAAGGCAGTAATTATGAAAAATTAATCAAAGAGAAAAAAAATGATTTTATTTTTTATTAATAACTATAATTTGTGATAAAATTACTAAAAGGAACAGAAATGTTTGAAAGATTAACAATTTTTTTAAATAATAGCAAAATATTAGATAAATTTGGGAGGAAAAAAAGTGAGAAAGAAAATAGTTGCAGGGAACTGGAAAATGAATAAAACTAATTGTGAGGGTGTATCTACAATAAATGAGTTAAAAGCTCTTACAGCAGAATATAAAAATGTTGAAGTTATAATTGGAGCACCAACAATAATGTTAGCAGATTTAGCAAAAGCAGCAGAGGGATCAAATGTGAAAATTGCTGCTCAAAATATGCACCCAAAGGATTCAGGAGCTTACACAGGTGAAGTTTCTCCTTTAATGTTAAAGGCTGTTGGAATCAACCATGTTATATTAGGACATTCAGAAAGAAGAGAATATTTTGGTGAAACAGATGCATTTATTAATGAAAAAGTAAAAGCAGCTTTAGCTCACGGTATTACTCCAATTTTATGCATAGGTGAAAAATTAGAAGAGAGAGAAACAGGGAAAACTTTAGAAGTAAATTCTAGACAAGTTAAAGGTGGAATGGCTGATTTAACTAAAGAAGAAGCTAAAAAAGTAATTATAGCTTATGAGCCAGTATGGGCAATTGGAACAGGAAAAACAGCAACTCCAGAAATGGCAGAAGAGACACATAAAGCTATAAGAGAAGTAGTAGCTGAAATGTTTGGAAAAGAGGTGTCTGAGGGAACAATTATTCAATATGGTGGATCTATGAATGCAGCTAATGCAGCTGAATTAATGTCTCAACCTGATATAGATGGTGGACTTGTAGGTGGAGCTTCTTTAGATGCAAAAACATTTGCAATAGTTGTAAAAGCTGGAAACTAAAAAATTATAAATCAAAATAAATAAATTGAAATAAAAAAAATTTGTTGAGGAGATATAAATGTCGAAGAAACCTTTAATGTTAATGATACTTGATGGATGGGGAATAAATACACATAAAGAGCAACTTAATGCTATTGCAGCAGCAGAGCCTTTAAATTTAACTAGACTTATGGAAGAATATCCTCATTCAGAATTAGAAGCTTCTGGAGAAGCTGTAGGACTTCCTGATGGACAAATGGGAAATTCGGAAGTAGGACATCTTAATATTGGGGCAGGAAGAGTTGTTTATCAGCCACTTGTTGAGATATCAAGAGATGTAAGAGATGGAAATTTTTATAAAAAAGAGGTTTTAATAGAAGCCTTTAATAAAGCAAAAGAGAAGAATGTTGCAATTCACTTTGCAGGATTAGTTTCAGATGGAGGAGTTCACTCTCATATAAATCATCTTTATGGATTGCTAAAAATGGCTAAAAACTATGGCTTAACAAAAGTTTATGTTCATGCTTTTTTAGATGGAAGAGATACAGCGCCAAGATCAGGAAAAGGATTTATAAAAGACTTGGAGAATAATATAAAAGAGATTGGAGTTGGAAAAATAGCTACAATTTCAGGACGATATTTTTCTATGGATAGAGATAAAAATTGGGCTAGAACAGAGAAAGCTTATAATGCTTTAGTAAATGGGATTGGAGAAAAAGCTTCTTCAGCAGTAGAGGCTATTGAAGCGTCTTATAAAGCTGATAAAACAGATGAATTTGTAGAGCCAACAATTCTTGTAGAAGAAGGTTTAGTAAAAAAAGGAGATGTATTTATTAACTTTAATTACAGACCAGATAGAGCGAGACAGATAACAAGAGCTTTAAATGATTCTGATTTTACAGGATTTAAAAGAGAGTATCTAAACTTAAATTATTATTGTATAAGACAATATGACGAAACAATAAAGGCACCATTTGTTTATACCGATAAAGAGTTGGTAAATACTTTAGGTGAGGTTCTAGCTAAAAACAATAAAACACAACTTAGAACAGCTGAGACAGAAAAATATGCCCATGTAACATTTTTCTTTAATGGTGGAAAAGAAACTGCAAATGGAGGTGAAGAAAGACTTTTGGTGAATTCTCCAAAAGTAGCAACATATGATTTGCAGCCAGAAATGTCTGCAAAAGAGTTAACAGAAAAA
>CAMTJB010000268.1 GCA_947072715.1 uncultured Fusobacteriaceae bacterium
GAGTTTGGGTCTATTATTGATGGTATTGAGAAAAATTAAAGGGAATACAGTTTTAATTTTAGATGAACCAGAAGTGCATTTACATCCAGAGTGGCAGTTTGTTTTAGCTGAGATTATAAGTCTCATCTCAAAAGAGATGGGAATAAAAATTTTAATAGCAACGCATAGTTCACTTTTTTTGGAAGCTTTAGAACTAAATGGAAGAAAATATGGGTTAAATAATAATTATTATTATTGTGAAAATGCTGAGGTTATTAAAGTTTTACCTGAAAATATGAATGAAGCTTATAAAAAAGTGAATGGAAATATCTATGATATGTTAGATAGATTAAATCTTGAAATAGAGGCTGACTGATGTCTTTTCAAAAATTAATAGTAATTTCAGATGAGATGATAAAAAGCAGTGACTCTTCATTTTTTTCTTTACATCATTTTAAAGAGGAAAGAGGGAGAGGGCTAGCAAGATTTAAAGATATGGATGGGTTAAAAATACGCGGAAATCAAATAGATTTAGTTGAATTTAAAAGGTGCGATCTTTTTTACAAAGAAAACCTAGATTCTAAAGATTTGAAAAAAGTAGAAGAGATTACCTCTCATTTACCAGAAAAGATAAATGATAGTATTTTAGTTTTATTACCAGAATATTTAGAAAATTTTAGAATCAATAGTAATTTTAAAATAAATATATATCTTGTTTTAGGAGATGAAAAGCCAATAGATGATCAAAAGTCTAGAGGGAGAGAAAGAGAAGCTATTATTAGAAGGACAAAAAATTATGAAAAAATAGAAAAAATAGTCAAAAGATATAGAGGGACAGCTTTTGTAAAAAATGCAGAGATAATGACAAGAAGTAAATTTATAGGAAAATTTAGTATTGTTGTGGAGTGATGTGATTAAAATGGAAAAAGACAAATAGAAGTAGAAAGGAATGAGCATGAAAAGGTTATTTGATATAGTGGCAGCATTGATTGGAATTATAGTTTTTATGCCACTTATGATAGTTATAGGAGCAGTGATAAAGTTGACCTCTCATGGACCGATTTTATTTTCTCAGAAAAGATTGACTAAAGGGACTAAGGAGTTTAGCATTTATAAGTTTCGTAGTATGAGAAGTAATGAGGAGAGAGAGAAGAATACTGTCCAGATAAAAGGAAGTTCAAACGAGATAACACCTATTGGAAAGTTTATGAGAAAAACTAAACTAGATGAACTGCCACAGTTTTGGAATATATTGATAGGTGATATGAGTTTCATAGGTCCAAGACCAGAGCTTCCAAGAAGACTTAAATACTATGATGAGAGACAAAAGGGAATATTTACAGTTAGAAGTGGGATATCTTCACCTGCAAGCATTGTGTTTTCAGATGAAGAGTATTTGATGAATCAAGTAGAAGATCCAGAAAAGTTTTATATAGAACAGATTATGCCATATAAAATAGAGTTGAATCTTTATTATATTAAAAATCAAAGTTTTTTAGGTGATATTTGGCTTATAGTTGCAACACTTTTAAAAATAGTGAACAGAGTAAAAAATGAGGATATAGTAAAAGATAGAGAGCTTTTAAAAGAAAAGGAGAAGATGGTTTCTCTTATAGGAGTTGAGTATTGATGGAAAAAAAGACTCTTATGATAACGGGAGCTAGTGGATTTATTGGTTCTAATTTTATAAAAAAGTATGGGAAAGAGTATAACATTATTCCTGTTTGTTTAATAAATAATAAACCAGAGGATTTAGATTATACAGGAGTAGATACAATACTTCATTTAGCTGCACTTGTACATCAGATGAAAGGTGCTCCAGAAGAAAAATATTATGAAGTGAATACAGAACTTACAAGAAGGCTAGCAACAACGGCTAAAGAAAAGGGTGTGAAACATTTTGTATTTTACTCAACAGTTGCTGTATGGGGAACTCATGGGTATTTTGACCATGATAAGGTGATAACTTTAGATACACCACTAAATCCAATAACACCATATGCCAAAAGTAAATATGAAGCTGAAAATATTTTAAATGAGTTAACAACTGAGAACTTTAAAATATCTATACTTAGACCACCTATGGTATATGGAGAAAATTGTCCTGGAAATATGAAAAGGTTAGAAAAGTTGGTTGATATATTACCGGTTCTACCTTTTGGAAATGATGAAAATAAAAGAACAATAGTTCACGTAAATGAACTTCTGGAAGAAACAAATACAATAATAGAATATCAGAAAGAGGGTATTTTTATTCCGAGAGATGAAAAAGATGTTTCAATAAAAGAGATATTAGAATATATATTTAAAGAAAAAAATAAAAGGAGAATACTAATAAAGCTTCCAAAAGTAGCAATAAAATTACTTTATAAGATAAAACCTAGAATAATTGAAAGCTTATATGGAAGTTTAGTATTTAGAGAGGAATAAATATGGAATATAGATTTTCAGTATTAATGTCTGTTTATATTAAAGAGAAACCAGAATACTTAGAGAAATCTTTAGAAAGTGTATTTGAACAGACTTTAAAACCAAATGAAGTT
>CAMTJB010000269.1 GCA_947072715.1 uncultured Fusobacteriaceae bacterium
ATAAGACCTTTTGTTTTTGCTACAGAAAATTTTTTAGGGGTACGTCCATCTAATACTTACAAATTTATGGTTATCTTATCACCAGTAGGGGCTTATTATCCCGAGGGAATAAATCCTGTTAAAATATATGTTGAGGACCACTTTAGCAGAGCTTCAAAAGGTGGAACTGGTGACATAAAATGTGGTGGAAACTATGCTTCTTCAATCATTGCTCAAGAAAAAGCATATAACCTTGGATATACTCAAGTTCTATGGCTTGATTCTGTAGAAAAGCGTCATGTTGAAGAAGTAGGTACTATGAATGTATTCTTTAATATAGATGATATTATTTACACACCAATGCTAAATGGAAGCATCCTTCCTGGAATAACTAGAGATTCTTGTATTAAGCTTCTTAAAGAGTGGGGATATACTGTAAGTGAATCTCTTATTGATATTAAAGATGTAATGAAAGCTGCCTCTGAAGGTAGATTAAAAGAAGCTTGGGGAACTGGAACAGCTGCAGTTGTATCTCCAATAGGTGAACTTAATTATAAAGGAGAAATAGCTAATATAAATAACTCAAAAATCGGAGAAATTACTAAAAAGCTTTATGATTCTTTAACTGGGATTCAATATGGAAAAATAAAATCTGAAAATAATTGGAGCGTTATTGTAAAGTAAGTTTCTAAAACTTTAATAAGTCTATTTACTTTTATTTTCTTGATAATTGATTGTTAATAAATCAAATATATTTATATTCATTAATAAAATATATATATAAAAATACACTAAATAAAAAAATTTATGAAAAAAATTAGGGATAAATAGTTTCCTACTTTTTTCATAAATTATATTTTTTACGTAATTGTTTTTTAAAGTGTTAAATTTTTTTCTGTTTCATAATCAAATATATGAGATTTCTCCATATCAAATGTGAATTTCCCCATAACTCCAAATTTTAATTTTTCTGCTTTCTCCACTGTTATTCTAGAAGTATACTGAGTATTTCCTAAAATAAAGTGAATATATTCTTCATTTCCCATTTGTTCTACAATATTAACTCTTCCATTTACAATAGATGCCGAATTAGGATTTGAACTTAAATTTCCTATATTTTCTGGTCTTATTCCAAACCATATTTTTTGCCCAACTTTATCTTTTATTTTTTCAGCTTTAGACTCTGGTAAAGTTATAAAATTTTCATCATCTAACTTAACAGCAGTTTTATCTCCTATTTTTATAAGTTCAGCTTCAACTATATTCATAGCTGGTGAACCTATAAATCCTGCAACAAATTTATTTTCTGGAGAATTATATAACTTTAAAGGAGTATCTACTTGCATTATCTTTCCATAATTTAATACACAAATTCTATCTCCCATAGTCATTGCTTCTACTTGGTCATGAGTTACGTAAATCATTGTAGCTGTTTGTCCCTCTTGCTGTAACTCTTTATGAAGCTGAGTTATTCTTACTCTCATAGAAACTCTAAGTTTAGCGTCTAAATTAGATAAAGGTTCATCAAATAAAAATACTTCTGGTTTTCTTACTATTGCTCTCCCAACTGCCACTCTTTGTCTTTGACCACCTGACATCTCTTTAGGTTTTCTATCTAATAAATCTATTATCTCTAGCTTTTCCGCTGCTTCTCTTACTCTTATATCTATCTCATTTTTAGGTACTTTTGCCATTTTTAATCCAAAAGCCATATTTTCATATACTGTCATGTGTGGGTATAATGCGTAGTTTTGGAAAACCATCGCTATCCCTCTATCTTTAGGAGGTAAATCATTAACTACCTTATCACCTATTACTATCTCTCCAGCTGTTATCTCTTCTAATCCTGCTATCATTCTTAATGTTGTAGATTTGGCACATCCTGAAGGTCCTACAAAAACCATAAACTCTCCATCTTTTATATGAAGATCTATTCCGTGAACCGCTTTAAAGCCATTAGGATACTGTTTTTCTACTCCTTTTAATATTACCTCTGCCATAACCAGTACTCTCCTTTGCCACCTAAGTGTCTTATATAAATATCTTTTATATTTGAAAAGTATATCATTTCATAACATTGATGTCTATTATAAAAACAGACTAGTTATATATATACGTCTTCATATTTTTAGTAATAAAAAAAAGAGGAGTTGTAAGATAATTTTATAATTTATCTCACATCTCCTCTTTTTAGGTATTATTTATTATTAAGTGCAAGTGCGTTGTTGCTTCATTTATTTATGCTAAATTTTTTTATTTAAACATATTCATAAAGAATGTAATTATTCCTGCATTTATAAAGTCTATAAACATTGATCCAACAATTGGTAAGATGAAGAATGCTTTTACTGATGGTCCATTTTTAGCTGTAAAAGCTTCTATATTTGCCATTGCATTTGGTGTTGCTCCAAGTCCAAATCCACAGTGTCCTGCTGACATTGCTACTGCATCGTAATCTCTTCCCATTATTGTGAAAGTTACGTAGTAAGCAAATACTGCCATTACTGCTGTTTGCACTAATAACATTATTAATAATGG
>CAMTJB010000270.1 GCA_947072715.1 uncultured Fusobacteriaceae bacterium
CAAGCTACAGCAAAAGAAAAAGCTGATTTACAAAAGGATATAGAAAATTTCCAAAAAAAATTATTAGCTGAGCAAAAAAAATATGAAGCAGATGATATTGCTAAAACTAATGAAATAAGAAAAGATATCAAAAATGCCGTTGACACTGTTTACAAAACTGAAAAATTAGATGCTGTAGTAGATGCTAATTCTGTTATTGCTGGTGGAGTAAATCTAACTTCAAAAGTTTCCGAAACTTTAGAGAAAAACTATAAAAAATAATTTAATTAAAAATACCACCATTAATCTGGTGGTATTTTTTCTATTACTTTATTTTTAATTAGTTTTTATTATTTCTTTTAAAGCTTTTAGTGTACGTTTTATATTTTCTTTTCTACAATTTTCTCCCATATGACCTATTCTTAATAGTTTTCCTTTTAATTCACAGTATGACCCTGCAATTAAAATTTTATGCTCTTTTTTTAATTTTTCTATTATTTCATCGTCATTAAACCCTTCTGGAACATAAAAAGCTGTGGCTGTTGGAGAGTATGAATTTTCTAAGTATAATTTTAATCCCATTTTTTTTAATTCTTCTCTTGTGTATTCAGCCATTTCACTATGTCTATTTTGAAGTTCTTTAACGCCCTCTTCTAATATATTATCAACTGCTACATCTAATCCTTTTAAATCACTAGATGGCATAGAATATGGAAAATATCTATTTTCTACACAATTTTCCCAAAGAAGAATATTTGAATAATATGATTTTATATTTGTTTTTCTACTCTTTAAGCTTTTCCAAACATCATTACTTATTGTTAAAACTGTCAGTCCTGATGGAGCTGAAAAAACCTTTTGTGAAGCTCCAAGTGCAATATCAATCCCCCACTTGTTAACTTCCAATAGTGTTCCACCAACTGCTGATACAGTATCTACAACTGTTAGTATTCCTTTACTTTTTAAAAGCTTACATATCTCTTCAATATTATTTAAAATACCTGAAGGTGTATCACAATGGACAATTGTTGCATATTTAAAATCAGAGTTTCCTTTTAAAAATTCATCTAACTTTTCTAAATCTAATTCTTTAGTTGCCTCATCTTCATATATAGTTACCTCTCCATCATAAAGCTCTACTAAATCTTTAAATCCTCTTCCAAATATTCCATTAGATATAACCAAAACTTTGTCTCCTGGCTCTGTAAGAGATGCACATGCTGCATCAAGTCCAAGCATCCCTTCTCCATTCATTATTATTACTGTTTCATCTTTAGCACCATAAATTTTCCCTATTTTTTCACATAGTTTTCCATAGAATTCAAAAAAGTCTATATCTAAATCTGCATTTCCAAAAAATTCAGAACGGGCTTTCATTACATTTTCTCTCACCATTGTTGGTCCAGCAGTCATCATTAAATAATTAGGTTTATACATTTTTTCCTCCCTACGTTTTCTATTTTATTTTCTGTAATTTTTATAAATATCTCTATAACAAACTTAACATAGATTTCAAATTTTGTAAAAATATATCCTATTTTTCCTATAACACTTTCTAAAAATTAACAAACACTTAAATAAAATATTTACAAATTTAAAATTGAGATGTATAATAAAAATATGTTGAACATCAGTTCAACATATATACTTAAAATACTTTAACAAAAAAGGTCGTGTTAGCAATGAAAGAAAAATGTATTAGCAACTGTGATGTTATAATAATTGGAGGAGGCCCTGCTGGAGCAAGTGCAGGAATCTATCTAGCTAGTCGTGGTTTAAATCCTATTATATTTGAAAAGTGTAAAATTGGTGGTACAGTTGGAAATGTTTCCTCTGTTACTCATTATTTAAGCGTGTGTAACACTGAAACTGGAGAAAGTTTTAGCAATAAATTAGCAACTCAATTGGAAAAGTATAAAATACCTGTAATTAATGAAGAGATTATCTCTACTGAATTAGAGGGAAATATTAAAAAAATAAAAACAAACAGTGGAACATATGAAACTAAAGCTGTTATTTTAGCAAATGGTACAACACCTAGAAAACTTGGAATTACTGGTGAAGATGAGTTATTAGGAAGGGGTGTTTGCTCTACTCCTTATACTGAAGGTAAACTTTACACTAATAAAGAAATTGTAGTTGTTGGTGGGGCTGACGGAGCACTTAAAGAGGCAATTTATCTTTCTCAATTTGCTAAACAATTAACTATAATTCATTTTGAAGATAAAATAAATGCAATTCCTGAATTTAAAAATCAATTAGAAAAATTAAAAAATATTAATTTATGTTTAAACTCTAGATTAACAAAAATTCAAGGAAAAGATTTTATTGAATCTTTAGAAATAACAAATGAAAAGACTAAAGAGGTTACAAACCTTAAAATGGATGGTGGAGCTATTTTCATCTATGCTGGTTCTACTCCAAATACAGAAATATATAATGGATTAAATTTAAAAGATAACTTTATTCAAGTTACTAATAAAATGGAAACAAATATTCCAGGTGTTTATGCTGCTGGTGATATTTGTGAAAA
>CAMTJB010000271.1 GCA_947072715.1 uncultured Fusobacteriaceae bacterium
ATAATCATGAAGGTAAAAAAGGATTTGAAAGATTTTTGAATTTTATAAATGACTAAGGTTAAAAATTTATATAATTAAAAATAATTGACTTTTCATATAGAATGTTTTATACTTAGATAGTATTAAAAACGAACTTTTAAGATATTAAAAATACATTTAAAGGGGAAAAAGGATATGAAAAAGACATCTAAATTGTTATTATTAAGTACACTATTAATTTCTCTAGTGGCTTGTGGAGAAAACAAAACAGAAGAAAAAAAAGCTGAAGCAAAAGTAGAAAATAAAGAAATTAATATTGGGGTTACATTCTATAAATATGATGATAACTTCATCGCAACTGTAAGAAAAAGCATGGATGATATGTCTAAAAATATGGGATTAAAACTATCAATGGTAGATTCTCAAAATAGCCAATCAGCTCAAAATGAGCAAATTGATGTGTTTTTATCAAAGGGTGTAGATGCTTTAGCAGTTAACTTAGTTGACCCTGCTGCTGCGGAGACTGTTTTACAAAAGATAAAAGCTAAAAATTTACCAGTTATTTTTTACAATAAAGAACCTAATGCAGAAGTAATGAATTCTTATGATAAAATTTACTTTGTAGGAACTGATTCCAAAGAGTCTGGAGTTATTCAAGGAGAATTAGTTGCTAAGAAATGGGCTGCTAATGCTGACTGGGATTTAAATAAAGATGGGAAAATACAATACGTTTTATTAAAAGGAGAGCCTGGTCATCCAGATGCTGAAGCTAGAACTGAATGGGTTGTAAAAACACTTAATTCAAAAGGAATAGCAACAGAAGAATTAAATATGGATACTGCTATGTGGGATACAGCTCAAGCTAAAGATAAAATGGATGCTTGGATTTCTGGTCCAAACAAAGATAAAATAGAAGTAGTTATTGCAAACAATGATGCTATGGCATTTGGAGCTATAGAAGCTTTAAAAGCTGCTGGTAAAACTTCTATTCCTGTATTTGGTGTAGATGCTATTCCTGAAGCATTAGCAAAAGTTGAATCTGGTGAATTAGCTGGAACTGTTCTTCAAGATGGAAAAAATCAAGCTAGAGCAACTTTAGAATTAGCTAATAATTTAGCACAAGGTAAACCTGCTTTAGAAGGAACTGAGTGGAAATTAGATGAGAAGAAAGCTATTAGAGTTCCTTTTGTTGCAATAGACAAAGATAACGTAGCAAACTTTAAATAAGAAAAGTTAAGGGTGCTTGAAGGCACCCTTTTTTTCTAAAGTTAAAATTTTATAAAAGGAGTAAAGATGGCTACATTTAACAATAAAAATGAATATCTTTTAGAGATGACTAATATAGTAAAATCATTTCCAGGAGTTAAGGCTTTAAATAATGTAAATTTAAAAGTTAGACCTGGTTCTGTGCATGCTCTTATGGGCGAAAATGGAGCTGGAAAATCAACCCTTATGAAATGTCTTTTTGGTATATATGACAAAGATGGTGGAGAGATTCTTTTAGAGAATAAAGAGATTCACTTTAAAAATGCAAAGGAAGCTTTGGAAAATGGTGTTGCAATGGTACATCAAGAGCTGAACCAAGTAAGACAAAGAAATGTAGTAGATAATATCTGGTTAGGAAGATATCCTAAAAAGGGATTCTTTGTTGACGAGAAAAAAATGTATGAAGATACTATTGCTATATTTGAAGATTTGAATATTACCACAGATCCATTATCTAAAGTAGAATCTCTTTCAGTTTCAGAGATGCAAATGTTAGAAATAGCAAAAGCTGTTTCTTATAAATCTAAAATACTTGTTTTAGATGAACCAACATCATCTTTAACAGAAAAAGAGGTTAAACACTTATTTGAAATAATAAATAAGCTTAGAGACAAAGGGTGTGGAATTATATATATATCACATAAGATGGAAGAAATTTTAGCTATTTCTGATGAAGTTACTATTATGAGAGATGGAGAGTGGATATCCACTAATTTTGCAAAAGACTTAACAACTTCATCTATTATAAATATGATGGTAGGAAGGGACTTAACAAATAGATTTCCTAAAAAAACTAATGTTCCTAAAGATGTCTTATTAAAAGTTTCTAACTTAACAGGAAAAATTCAACCAGGTATAAAAGATATATCTTTTAGTTTAAGAAAAGGGGAAATTTTAGGTATTGCAGGTTTAGTTGGAGCTAAGAGAACAGAGATTGTTGAAACTATATTTGGAATGAGAGAGATAGAAAGTGGTACTATTGAGTTAGAAGGGAAAACAATTCATAATACTACTCCAATTGATGCAATAAAAAATAAGTTTGCTCTTATAACTGAAGAGAGAAGAGTTACAGGTATTTTTGCTAAACTTGATATTAAGTTTAATTCCACAATATCATACTTAGATAAATATTTGTCTTCTGCAAAACTTTTAAATGATAATAAAATGGCTGATGATACTAAGTGGGTTATTAACTCAATGAAAGTAAAGACACCTACTCAGAAGACTCAAATAGGAAACCTTTCAGGAGGGAATCAGCAAAAG